>NZ_RZRT01000001.1:0-250594 GCF_003998295.1 Mesorhizobium sp. M7A.F.Ca.US.011.01.1.1 | reverse complement strand
GGGGGGGGGGGGGGGGGGGGGGGGGGGGGGGGGGGGAACCGGTTGTGCGAAACTGTAGTCTTCGACGGCTTTCGAGACGGTCAGGCCAGCTTTTCCTCGGCTCGTCGGCGCAGACCCCCTCTCCGTCTCGGCTTCGCCGAGCCACCTCTCCCCCGCTTCACGGGGGCGAGGAACCGAGCACTGCCTCTAAAATGACCAACAATTAACTTTGCTTGTCGCCAGTACCTTGCCTATCGTCTGCAGACAGAACCGGAGCCATCGATGACATTTCAGGCTGAATGGCTGCGTGGAACGCTGTTGGCGACCTCTTTGGCTTTTGTCATGACCAGCCCGGTGCTGGCCGAGAGCCCCGTCTTGCCCAACACGGTTCCGGCCGAGTTCAAGGTCACGGATTTCCTGCTCGACAACGGCATGGAGGTGGTCGTCATTCCCGACCACCGTGCGCCGATCGTCACCCATATGGTCTGGTACAAGATCGGCAGCGCCGACGAGCCGCCCGGCAAATCCGGCATTGCGCATTTCTTCGAACATCTGATGTTCAAGGCGACGACCAACCATGCGGCGGGCGAGTTCGACCGCGCCATCTCCGATATCGGCGGCTCCAACAACGCCTTCACCTCTTACGACTACACCGCCTTCCACGAGACGGCGGCGCCGTCGGCGCTCGAGCTGATGATGAGCTTCGAGGCCGATCGCATGCGCAATCTCATTCTCACCGACGATGTGATCAAGACCGAGCGCGATGTCATCCTCGAGGAGCGCCGCTCGCGCATCGACAACAGCCCCGAGGCCGTGCTGGACGAGGAGGTCGATGCGACGCTGTGGCAGAACCAGCCCTATCGCATCCCGGTCATCGGCTGGATGCAGGAGATGCAGCAGCTGAACCGCGCCGACGCTGTCGCCTTCTATGACAAATATTACCGGCCCAACAACGCGGTGCTGATCGTCGCCGGCGATGTCGAACCGGACACGGTGCGGGCGCTGGCCGAAAAGACCTATGGCAAGGTGGCGCGCGGCCCCGATCTGCCGCCGCGCATCCGCCCGGTGGAGCCGGAGCAGAACACCAAGCGCACGGTGACGCTCGCCGATGCCCGCGTCAGCGTGCCGAGCTTTTCCACCCAATGGGTGGTGCCGTCCTATCACACAGGCAAGCCGGGCGAGGCGGAAGCGCTCGACCTCTTGGCGGAGATCCTCGGCGGCGGCAATCGCAGCCGGCTCTACCAGGCGCTCGTCGTCCAGCAAGGTATCGCATCCAGCGCCGGCGCCTTTTTCCAGGGCACCATGCTCGACGACACCAACTTCACCGTCTATGGCGCGCCGCGCGGGGATGCCAAGATTTCCGACGTCGAAGCGGCGGTCGATGCCGAAGTGGTGCGCATCGTCAAGGATGGCGTCACGCCATCGGAGCTGGAGAAGGCCAAGGACCGCTATGTCAGGTCGATGATTTTTGCCCGCGACAAGCAGGATTCCATGGCCAACATCTACGGCTCGACGCTGGCCACCGGCGGCAATGTGCAGGACGTCCAGCAGTGGACGGACCGCATCCGCAAGGTCACGACAGACGAGGTCAAGGCCGTCGCCGCGCGCTACCTGGTGCTTGCCCGGTCGACCACCGGCTATCTCTTGCCGCAGCAACAGGCGGGGAATTGATTTGATGTCGAGATTGAGCGTTGGCGCTGCCCCTCACCTGCCTGCCGGCATCCTCTCCCCGTATAGTGACGGGGAGAGGGGTGCTGTCATCGCCGGTTTCGCCAATCACCATGGTTGCAAGACAGGCGCCGAGGTCGCGGCCAGCCTCGTTCTCCCCGTCACTATACGGGGAGAAGTGCCCGGCAGGGCGATGAGGGGCGGCGCCGACTTCGGCGATCGTTCGTCTGGAATACAAATTGGAAGCTATCATTTGTCTGAAGCGACTGCCCCAAGGCGCGCCATCGCCCCGCTGCTCACGTTACTCCTTTCCATCCTCTTCCTCATCCTACCGGCACTCACCGCGCGGGCCATGGACATCCAGTCCGTCACCTCGCCAAAGGGCATCACCGCCTGGCTGGTCGAGGACTATTCCGTGCCGGTTGTTGCCATCCGCTTCGTCTTCGGCGGTGGCTCGACGCAGGATCCGCCGGGCAAGGAGGGACTGGCCAATCTGATGACCGGCCTGTTCGACGAAGGCGCCGGCCCGCTCGACAGTGAAGATTTCCAGATCAAACTCGACGATGCCGGCGCCGAGATGAGTTTCGACGAGAGCCGCGACGGCATCTACGGCTCCATGCGCATGCTGGCCGAGCAGGGCGACCAGGCATTCGATCTGTTGCGGCTGGCGGTCAACGAGCCGCGCTTCGACCAGCTGCCGATCGACCGCATTCGCTCCCAGATCCTGTCCGGCATCATCGCCGGCGAGAATGATCCCGACACGGTGGCGCAGAACAAATGGGCGCGCGCCCTCTATGGCGATCATCCCTATTCCCGCTCCGACCAGGGCACCAAGGAAAGCATCGCCGCCATCACGCCCGATGATCTCAAAGCCTTGCACAAAGCGGTGTTCGCCCGCGGCGGCCTGCATGTTGCCGTCGTCGGCGCCATCGACGCGGAGACGCTGAAGAAGAAGCTCGACATGGTGTTCGGCGACCTGCCGCAAAACCAGGCGCTGAGGCCGGTGGCCGATATCGACCCGAAGCTGGCGCAGCATATCGAGGTCGATTACGACCTGCCGCAGACCTCGCTGCAGCTCG
The DNA here is from genome assembly GCF_003998295.1 of Mesorhizobium sp. M7A.F.Ca.US.011.01.1.1. Lineage (NCBI taxonomy): Bacteria > Pseudomonadati > Pseudomonadota > Alphaproteobacteria > Hyphomicrobiales > Phyllobacteriaceae > Mesorhizobium > Mesorhizobium sp. M7A.F.Ca.US.011.01.1.1. The sequence continues at coordinate 247,868 of NZ_RZRT01000001.1, read as the reverse complement.
CTTTTCCCGGCGTGAAGCGCAAAGCGGCGGATTTCTTCCCCGCCGTGCTGATGAACGAGATCCTCGGCGGCGGCACCTTCACCTCACGCCTGTTCCAGGAGGTGCGCGAAAAGCGCGGGCTGGCCTACAGCGTCAACTCCTCGCTGATCAACCAGGACCACGCCAGCGCGCTGATCGTCAGCACCGGCACCCGCTCCGACCGCGCGGCCGAAACGCTTGGCATCGTCCGCGACGTCGTCAAGCAACTGGCAGAGCAAGGCCCGACCGAGGCGGAGCTGGCGGCGACCAAGAAATACATGATCGGCGCCTACGCCATCAACAATCTGGACTCTTCGAGTGCCATCGCCTCGACGCTGGTCGAACTGCAGCTCGACGATCTCGGCATCGACTACATGCAACGCCGCGCCGGCTACATCAACGCGGTGACGCTCGACCAGGTCAAGGCGGCGGCGAAAAAGCTGCTGACCGCCGAACCGACCATCATGGTCATCGGCCCGAAACTGGCCGGAGCCGGCAAGGGATGAGAGCCGGCCGCCATTTTTGGGGCGCCGGCGCTGCCCCTCATCGCCCTGCCGGGCACTTCTCCCCGTATAGTGACGGGGAGAAGGAGGCTGGCCGCAACCTCGGCGCCTACTTTGTGACGCCGGTAATTGGCGAAATCGGCGATGACAGCACCCCTCTCCCCGTCACTATACGGGGAGAGGATGCCGGTAGGCAGGTGAGGGGCGGCGCTGATCTCGCCAATTGGCGGTCTCCGCCACAGGCCGGAAACGGGGCAGGAGTCACTCAAAATGGCGCCTAGCTTCGGCATAGCCTTCGGCGGCGGCGGCGCGCGCGGGCTGGCGCATATCCATGTCATCGAGGCGCTGGACGAGTTGGGCATCAAGCCGGTGGCGATTGCCGGCTCGTCGATCGGCGCCATCATGGGCGCCGGCATGGCATCGGGCATGACCGGCAAGGATATCCACCACTACGCCCGCTCGATCCTTGGCCGCCGCGCCGAGGTGGCGAGCCGCATGTGGCGGGCGCGGCCGGGCACCATCGCCGAAGCCATGCAGAACGGCATCCGCGTCAGCCAGTTCAACGTCGAGCGCATCCTGAAGGCCTTTCTGCCCGAGGCCATCCCCGAAACCTTCGCCGAGCTGAAAATCCCGCTGAAGGTGACGGCGACCGACTATTTCGGCCACAAGCTGGCCGTCTTCGAAGACGGCGACCTGCACTCGGCGCTGGCGGCATCAGCAGCCATCCCCGCCGTGTTCCGCCCGGTGACGCGTGACGGCAGGCTGCTGATCGACGGCGGCATCTACAACCCCGTGCCGTTCGACCTGATCGAAAACGACGCCGACATCATCATCGGCGTCGACGTCGTCGGCGCGCCGGAGGAAGTCGATCGCAAGCAGCCGACCTCCGTCGACCTGATGTTCGGCGCCACGCAGCTGATGATGCAGTCGATCATCGCCAACAAGCTGAGACAATGCCGCCCCGACATCCTGGTCCGCCCGGCAGTGTCGAGATACCGCGTCCTCGATTTTTTGAAGATCGACGCCTTGATGAACGAGACGGCGGATATCAAGGACGAGCTGAAGCGGCAGGTGGAGAGGGTGGTGGAGGCGAAGAATAGCGCCGCCATCAAGAGGAGGCGGGGAAAGCAGGTCGGGTGAGGATGCATCTTCCCGACTCGATCTGGAAGGAAAGAGGCTCCAACCGATTTACGATTTCGCCGCCACTGGCGCATACTCCAGCGCCACCACGCCGTTGTTGAATGGCTTGGCGGAAATCAGTTCGAGCGACACCGGTTCGCCAACTGGGAATAGCGGCTTGCCCTGGCCGACGGCGCCGGGATAGCTGAGCAGCCTGACGCGATCGACCAGGCCATGGCGCAGCAATTCCTGCGCGACGCTCAGGCTGCCGTGCACATAGATGTTGCCGCCGCTGCCTTGCTTCAGCGTCCTGACCGCATCCGGCAGCGGTCCCTTCAGCAACTCGGCCGGCTTCCAGTCGAGCGCCTTCAGGCTGGTCGAGGCGACATATTTCGGCAGCGCGTTGAACCGGTCGGCAAAATCTCCGGTTTCCGTGGGCCATGAGCCGGCAAAAATCTCATAGGTCGTGCGCCCCAAAAGCATGGCGCCGCTGTCGGCAAGCTCGTCCTCCTTGAACCTGTTCATCTCGTCGTTCCAGGTCACGCTGGGCAGCTTCTCGACCTCGGCAATGCCATCGACGCTGATGAATTCGGTGACGATAAGTTTTCGCATGGCGTTCTCCTTCTTTGGTCAAAGGACGGAATGCGCGGGCGCTTTGCGACACGCTTCGTGAAAAATAGCGCGGCGCTTGGTCGTTTTCGGTCAACGCCAGAAACGCGCATTGACCTCAACCGGCCTGACGGCGCCACCCAACTGATGATGCAGTCGATTATCGCCAACAAGCTGAAACAATGCCGTCCCGACATCCTGGTCCGCCCGGCGGTGTCGAAATACCGCGTGCTCGATTTCCTGAAGATCGATGTCCTGATGAACGAGACGGCTGACATCAAGGACGAGTTGAAACGGCAGGTGGAGAAGGTGCTGGAGACGCGGGCTGGCGCCGCCGTCAAAGCGAGGCGGGGAAAGCAGGTCGGGTGAGGATGGTGGCGTGCCGGTAGGCCTGGCGCCCATTCTGCTTGCCGAACTGGCTTAAGCGAACAAAAAGCGACCTATGGGAACGGTCGCATTTGACCCGAAGCGGACATAGGCGAGTTCACGGCCGAATGGTGGCTTTGCGCCCCATGTCGGTCGTAGAGTTCAATTTTGCGATTGCCCGGAAACGGACATCGCCGGCTACCACACTGACGATCTCGCCGGCAGCCAGAACTGCCATGCCCGTACGGACGGGTTGGTGTCGGACGTCCGCCAGGGATCGTCACTCGCATGGGTCGAAACCGCAAGCGGGTTCGGTGGCAAAAGCCATAGAGCCCGGCCGGCGGCGGAAGCAGGCAACTTATGTCTGTATATGATGGAAGGTGAATCGCTGTATTCTGCTGAGTTACTTCAATCAGAAATTTGTGTGATCTAGTGGATACCGACGTGGAAAAGGCCGAACGCCCGAAAGCGCGTGACCTGCAAAGCATTTTTGCGGACCTGCGCGCGTTGGCGCAGAACGACGGTGCCTTGCATGACATCTCTGTCATTATGTATCGCGATTGGGTCGTCGCAATCGATCTGCAAGAGGGTAAGGTCGCTGACGACCCGGAAAAACGCTGGTCCACGACAAAGCTAAACAGCAACGAGTTCATGCTCTTGCTAGGGTTGATGGTCCAGTCGCCATCGGATCGCACGTACTCCGTTGTCGTTTCAGAAACCGATTTTGAGGGAACAGCGGACAAACTTTTACGGGAATTCCACGACCGGCTGACCCTAGATTCTCTGCCGGATTTCGACAATCCGGCAGAGGCCGAGAAGACGCTTGGTGCTGCTGCCCGGGAAGCCATTTACTACGGTGCAGACAGCTTCTTTCTTCACCAACTAGAGCGCTTTAGCCGCGACAGATACCGCAATGATTTCGAATGGCTGATCCGCAATGCTGGACTGTCGGCACGTCCAATGGTTGAAATCGCGCGGTTCATTATGGAGTGTGTCTCGCGACAGATGTCATCAATCAATGCCATGAAAAAAGAGGGAATTGTTCCGAGCAAGGCAAACCTGACCGACAGTCTCTTGATCGCCAAAGCTGATCTGGTCAAGAAATTCGGGGCCAGCAAAGCGAACGCCTTCATCGCTAAGTTCGCCACACCCGGCACAAACGCTAATGCGGCCTTCATGTCTGCGTTTGTCGTAAATCAAGTCAATCTCGCCCCGTTGATCGATATTGGTCAGCATCTCTATGCACCCAACGCTTACCGGCTATCTGAGAGCGTCTACGAAAGCCCGACCTACTGGATGCTGGTCGATGATACATATCTCGACACGCTGGCTAAGCATCGTGGTGCTTTTCTTGAGCGAACAGCGGCCGCCTTGTTTCGGTCTGTGTTCGGTGCGGCCAACGTTTTTGAGAATGTGACGATCCAGCCGAGCAAAAAGAAAACAGCCGGGGAAGCCGACGCGCTCGTGGTGTACGGCGAGTTCGTGATTGTGGTGCAAGCGAAATCTAAGCGCGTAACACTGAATGCCAGAGCGGGCGATGAAGAGGCACTAGCGAAGGATTTCAAAGGTGCGATCCAAGACCCATACCGCCAAGCTTATGAGTTTGCCGAGCTAATCCAGGCCGGATCGGAATGCAAAACCAAGGATGGGAAACCGTTGATGTTCCCTCCAACGGTGCGGACATTTCCCGCGGTCGTATTAAGCGATGAATTTCCTGCTGCGACGTTCCTTTCCAACATTATGCTGAAACGCAGCGAAAGGATCGCACCTGTCATCTGGGATCTAGGCGTTCTCGATTGCGTAGCTCGGATGTTGCCGACGCCGATTGAATTTCTCTACTACCTGAAGTGCCGATCGGACGTATTCGACAAGATGCAGTCAGATAGCGAATACAATTTTCTTGGCTATCATTTGAAATATAAGCTAGCCATGGACTCCGAATATGACTTCATGACGCTCGATAAGGATTTCGCTGGAATCGTTGAAGATTTTATGATGCCCCAGGATGTGGGCATAAAGCCGGTTCGGCCGATAAGCATCCTCGATAGGCTGGATATTCCGGTTATTTCCGACTTGTTCAAGAGCTTGAGGACAGCACGACCAGAGCTGGCGTCGATCGTCATTGACCTCTACGATTTTTCCTACAACTCGCTGACAGACCTCTCCAAGACCGTACAGGTGATCCGAAAAGAAGTGGCGGCTGGCAAGGAAATGAAGTCGTTTTCGGTTTTGACGGAAACGGGCGGCCTTACCTATCTGGTTTGTAGGGCCCTTGATGAAAAAATCAGAATGGCCGCAGCGGCCATCGGCCATAAGCACAAATACGATTCGAAGCGTGATCGCTGGTATGTCATCGTCGACAATATCAACACACCAGCACCCGTCGACGCTTTGCTGCCTCTAACCGAGAAGTGGCGAGAGGACGCTGATCTGGCTGAAAATTCGCGCAAGGTAGACGAACTGTTTAACACCAAATGGCAGCCTCGCGTCGTTCGCCCCCGGCCCTGAAATGATGGTCCAGGCCTGTCGCGATAAGGTTAGAATAGCCGATCACAGTGGCAATGACATTCGCTCCGAGAAGACATTCTGTTTGGGCGACGTGATGTCCTGATTAGGCCCAAGGTGTCGATGTTCTTGGTTCCCGAGCAAAGCTAGGGCGCGGGACACTACAACAAGGGTGAATTCGATACCGTGTTGAGCATTAACCGAAGGTGGAAGGATATGGGAGTCGCGAGAGATCAAGGACGGTCATCGGCAGGCCCTCACAAATGGATTGAACGGAACGGCGGGCCAGAACCTATCACGCCGCGCTTCACTTTGTTTCTTGAAGCAAAGATGTCAGGCCGTTCCTTGGATTTGGAAGGCGACAGGGAAATGCGCCCCGACTACGCATGTTTAGGTGGCGCTCTGGTGATTGAGATTAAGAGCTTAGAGAGCGACCCCTCCGAACGACTTTCAAACGCCATTGCCCCAGCAAAGGAAGGCGAAAGCTGGCCTCAGTTTTTTGGTCAGTGGCCGGTGGAAGCGATCTTAAAGAACTTGCCGGAGGATGAACGCGGAGCGCTTCGCAAGAGTCTAGGTGACCGGCTTGGCAGAGCCATTGTAACCCACATGAAGAAGGCCAACGGACAGATTGCGAATTACGAAAAGAAGAATGAAGACATTCGCCTTCGTCTACTCGTCCTCATCAACGAGGATTTCGTTGAGTATGATCCCGCAATTGTTACCTACATTGTTCAAACGGAATTCAGAAGGCAAACTGATAGCGGTGAACCGAGGTATTCTAACATTGATGCAGCTGTCTTTCTGACAGAACGTCACGCCACCAACGTTAACGGGCAAGTGACATTTCCAATATTGGTCATTCATGGCCCTGGAGTTGCTGAAAATTCTGTCGCACTCGAATTACTTCGTCGTCTTGTTTCGCGCTGGGCTCGTTCGTCAGTGGGAATAGAGCCATTAGATGTTTCTGTCGATTTCTCTGAGTTTGTACCTATTCACGAAAACCCAAAGCAAATGCGGCGTTCGGAGTTTTGGGAGCAGGAGTACCGGCGCAAGCCTTACATGCATACCTGGAAAGATGATGACGTAATCGGCCTTTGGGACGTAACGACACTCTTAACGTTATTGTCTTTCCACGTGGATCCACCGCTGAAGGTCCCACGGGAAGGCATCAAGCAATTGATGGAGCGAACCACCCATTTGATGAAGGAGTTTGCCTCGCGCGGCATTGCGCTGGACCGGATAAAGCCGACAAAACAGCGGAACGATGCTGCAATCTCAAAAATCACCTACGGCCCGGCAGTCCAGGAATGGCTTCGGAAGCAGCTCGAGCACATACAATGAATGCTGCTCATTCGTTCCGTATTGCAGCTCGCCGCGTTTATCCACCGGCTGTTGGAGATCAGGGGACGTGCGTCAGCTCTTAAGTATCCCTGATGGACTGAGCTTCAGTGGCCAGCTTTCGGCAGTCGGTGATGCGGTCGGAAGGGCGGCTTCGGCCAGATGCCTCCTGGTAGCTGCCAGTCCGCTCCCGGCCCACGGCGGCTATTCGATGACCCTAAGGGTCGCGTATGGCGCGAAGCGATCGCTGAGGAATAACCGCCTTCGCCCGCTATCCGTGAAGCTAAAAGTCGCTTCCCTCAGTCCTTCGCCCGCTCCACATAAGCCCCGTCGGCCGTCATCACCACCACGCGGGTGCCCGGCGCGATGTGCGGGGGGACCAGGGTGCGCACGCCGTTGGACAGTACGGCCGGCTTGTAGGACGACGAGGCCGTCTGGCCCTTGGTCGTCGGCTCGGTTTCCACCACTTCGAAGGTGGCGCGCTGCGGCAGCACCAGGGAAATGGCAATGCCGTTGAACTGCGACACCTGCACGGCCATGCCTTCCAGCAGGTAAGGCGCCATGTCGCCGACCACGGCTTCCGACACCGCCACTTGGTCGTAGCTTTCCGGGTTCATGAAATGAAAGCCTTCGCCGTCGCGATAGAGGAAGGTGTGCTCGCGCTCTTCCACATAGGCGCGCTCAACCTGTTCGGTGGTGCGGTAGCGCTCCGAAACCTTTACCCCGTCGCCGATGCGGCGCATATCGAGCTGCGTCACCGGCGTGCCCTTGCCTGGGTGGATGTTTTCGGCAAAGAGGATCACATAAAGCTTGCCGTCCTTTTCGACGACGTTGCCTTTGCGGAGCGAACTGGCGATGACTTTCACCACGGTTTTATATCCTGCAAGAAGAGTTGACTGGCGTTTGCCGGCTTGTGCGGCGCTGGATGGGGGCCTACCGCATCTTGGCCGCCGCCGCCAGCCCCCTTCCACCATGTTCCGAGCCGCATGACCGAAGCTTCGCCCTGGTGGACGCCTGACGTTCATGCCGACCGCCGCCCGCGGCTGATGCTGCGCAACGCCATCGCCGCCAGCCTGCGCGACTGGTTCGCTGCCCATGATTTCGTCGAGGTGGAGACGGCGGCCCTGCAGGTCTCGCCCGGCAACGAGGCGCATCTGGCGGCTTTCGCCACGCAAGTGGTCGGACCGGACGGCGCACGGTTGCCGCTCTATCTCCACACCTCGCCGGAATTCGCCTGCAAGAAGCTGCTCGCCGCCGGTGAAGTCAGGATTTTCAGCTTCGGTCCGGTCTACCGCAACCGCGAGCGCGGCCGCTTGCACCATCCCGAATTCACCATGCTGGAATGGTATCGGGTGGGCGAAGCCTATGAAAGCCTGATGCAGGATTGCGCGGCCTTCCTGGCGCTGGCCGCGACAAGGGCAGGGGCTACTCTTTTCTCGTTTCGGGGCCGCGACTGCGATCCGTTCGCCGAGCCGGAACGGCTGAGCGTCGCGGACGCCTTCACTCGCTACGCCGGCATCGATCTGCTGGCAACGGTCGCCGCCGACGGCAGCACCGATCGCGACGCGCTGTACGCCGCCTTGATCCGGGCCGGCATGCGTACCGCGCCCGACGACAGCTGGGCCGACCTGTTCAGCCGGGTGATGGTGGAAAAGATCGAGCCGTTCCTCGGACAGGGGTGCGCGACCATCCTGTGCGAATATCCGCTGGCCGAGGCGGCGCTGGCCCGGCCGAGCCCGAGCGACCCGCGCGTCGCCGAGCGCTTCGAACTCTATTGCTGCGGCGTCGAACTCGCCAACGGCTTTGGCGAACTGACCGATGCCGAGGAGCAGCGCCGGCGCTTCGTCATCGAGATGGACGAGAAACAGCGCATCTATGGCGAGCGCTATCCGCTGGACGAGGATTTTCTTGCCGCCCTTGCCATCATGCCGCCGGCCAGCGGCATCGCGCTCGGCTTCGACCGCCTCGTCATGCTGGCAACCGGCGCGCAGAAGATCGAGGACGTGATCTGGACGCCTGTCGCGTGAGGCGCGGAAAGATCTGGCCTATTCGATTCCAGGGATCAAGACTGGACCGTGACCCCGAACCAAGAGACCACATGATCGGTACGGGATTTTAAGGTCAATCGGGAAGATCCACAGTGGCTGCTTCTGAAACGGTCGAAATCGCCATTGTCGGCGCCGGAGTTGTCGGGCTGGCGACGGCACTTCGCCTTGTCGCGGACGGCCGCGAAGTCCTGCTCATCGATCCAAACGAGCCGGGCTCCGGCGCGTCGTTCGGCAATGCCGGAACGATCGCCGAATATGCCTGCATGCCGGTCGGCACTCCTGCGGTGCTGCGGGCGTTGCCAAAGCTGCTGCTTGATCCCGACAGCCCGTTTTCGCTGCGCTGGCCGGCGCTGCTGCAGCTGGCGCCATGGCTCGTTCGGTTCATGCGGCAATCGCTGCCGGCGGCCACCCGGGCCAATGCGCTGGCGCTCGCCGGACTGCTGGCCGACGCCCTCCCGGCCTGGGAGGAAATGGCTGGGGAGGCCGATCTGGACGATCTGCTGCGCCGCAATGGCTGTCTTTACCTCTATCGCCGCGAGAGCGATTTTGCCGCTGGCGCCGGCGGCCGGGCAATGCGCGCTGGGTTTGGCATCCACCAAGAGGTGCTGACTCCGGAAGAGGTGGCGGCACTTGAGCCGGGCCTGCCGGCGACAGCAGCGCATGGCGTGTATTTTCCCGACTCGATCAATGTCACCGATCCGGCAATGGTGATGCGGCGGTTGCTGGGCGCGGTGAGCGCCCGTGGTGCATCGGTGAAGCAGGCTGAGATCACCGGGCTGCAGGTCGGAGCTGACGGTGTCCAGCTCAGCGGCCCCGGCGTTCGCATCAAGGCTGGCACGGTGGTGATCGCCGCCGGTGCACGGTCACGCGCACTGGCCGCGCAGGCCGGCGACAGGATTCCGCTCGAGACCGAGCGCGGCTATCATCTGGAATTCCACACCGACGCGCCGCTGCTCAACCGGCCTGTCTGTCCCGTCGATCTTGGTTTCTACCTGACGCCGATGGCTGGCCGCTTGCGGGTCGCCGGCACCGTCGAACTCGGGGGCCTGGTCGCGCCGCCAAATCCGCGCCGGCTGGCGCTGCTTGACCGTGGCGCCAGGCAAATTTTTCCCGGGCTCGGCTCGCCTGCCTCGCAATGGCTCGGCTGCCGGCCGTCCCTGCCGGATTCCAGGCCGGTCATCGGCGCTTCGCGCGGCAGCTCCCGCGTAATCCATGCTTTCGGGCACGGCCATCTCGGCCTGACGCTGGCTCCGATCACCGCGCGGCTGGTCGCCGATTTGATCGGCGGACGCGGCGATCCAGCGCGGCTCGCACCTTTCGCGGCGGGCCGTTTCGGCCGTTGATCGACCGATGTCATCGATCTGAGCTAGTGCGCGAAAACCTGCTCCAGTGAGCGAAAACCCTTGAATTCCAGGGCATTGCCCGAGGGGTCGCGGATGAACAGCGTTGCCTGTTCGCCGGGCTCGCCCTTGAAGCGGACCATCGGCCGTTCCAGCCAGTCGATGTCGTCGCGCGCCTCCAGCCGCGTCGCCAGACGCTGCCAGTCGTCCATCAGCAGCACGGCGCCGAAATGCGGGATTGGCACGACAATGCCGTCGACCTTGCCGTCATTGGAGGCCTGTGCGGCCTGCGGCCGCAGATGCGCCGACATCTGGTGGCCGTAAAGGTCGAAATCGACCCAGGTCGCTGACGACCGGCCGATCGCGCAGCCCAGCACCTCGCCATAGAAAACGCGGGTTTCATCGAGATCACGGACCGGGAAGGCGAGATGGAAAGGCGTCATCGAAATGCTCCGTGCAGGCTGCGAACCGATTTTGCGTCACAGGGTTGGCGATTTGAACCGTCCACCCTGCATTTTGATTGAAGCCTATGCCATTGCACAAGCCGGACCGGAACAATAGATGGGTGGGCAACGGCCGCACACCGGCCGCACCAGCAGGATTTCAGGCATGACCGATATATCAGACGCAGCAAAATTGACCGACCGCGTCGCGGCTCTGGTCGAGGCTGCAAAAAAGGCCGGCGCCGATGCCGCCGACGCGGTGGCCGTGCGCGGCCGCTCGACCGGCGTGTCGGTGCGTCTCGGCAAGGTCGAGGCTACCGAAGCCTCCGAGAGCGAGGATGTCGCGCTGCGCGTTTTCGTCGGCGGCCGCGTGGCGAGTGTCTCGGCTACAGCGGCGTCCGACCCGAAAACACTGGCCGAGCGCGCTGTGGCGATGGCGAAAGTGTCGCCGCAGGATCCTTATCAGGGGCTGGCCGACCCGGCATTGCTGGCCAAACAGACGCGCGATCTCGATCTGTTCGACGCCACCGAAGTGTCCGCCGACCAGTTGAAGGAAGCCGCATTGGCGGCGGAAGCGGCAGCGCTTGCCGTCAAGGGCGTGACCAATTCGGCCGGCGCCAGCGCCGGTGCGGGGCTGGGCGGCCTGGTGCTGGCCACCTCGCACGGCTTCCTCGGACACTATGTCGGTTCGCGTTTCTCGCGCTCGGCCAGCGTCATCGCCGGCGAGGGCACAGGCATGGAGCGCGACTATGAATTCTCCTCGCGCCAGCATTTTGCCGATCTCGATGCGCCCGAGGACATCGGCCGCAAGGCCGGTGAACGCGCCGTGCGCCGCATTGGCGCGCGCAAGGCGGCGACCGGGCCGGTCGACGTGGTTTTCGATCCGCGCGTCGCGCGCGGCATCGCCGGCCATCTTGCCGGCGCCATCAACGGCGCCTCGGTTGCGCGCAAGACCTCGTTCCTGCGCGACATGATGGGCAAGCAGGTGGCCGCGTCCGCCATCACCGTCACCGACGAGCCGCTCCGGCTGCGTGGCCAGGCCTCGCGGCCGTTCGACGGTGAAGGCGTCGAGGGCGAAAAGCTGTTGATGGTCGAGAAGGGCGTGCTCAACCACTGGTTCCTGTCGACCTCGGCTGCAAGGGAACTGGGCCTCGTCACCAACGGCCGCGGCGCGCGCGGCGGCTCCTCCGTGACGCCATCCTCCACCAATCTCGCCATCGAACCGGGCGAGCGGTCGCCGGAAGAGCTGATCAAATCGCTCAAGAGCGGCTTCTACGTCACCGAAGTGTTCGGCCAGGGCGTCGACATGATCACCGGCGAATACAGCCGTGGCGCCTCGGGTTTCTGGATCGAGAACGGTGAATTGGCTTATCCGGTCGCCGAGGTCACCATCGCCTCGAACCTGAAGACGATGTTCCTCAACATGGTGCCGGCCGATGACCTCGACCGCAATTTCGGCACCGCCGCCCCAACGCTCCTGATCGAAGGCATGACCCTTGCCGGAGCATGACCTGACCACTGGCGTGGCCATCTCCGGCGCCTCTGGGGACTTGCCGCTGCTGCGCGATGCCGCCCGCGAGGCGGGGCTCATCGCCATGCGCTACTTCGGCAACAGCCCGCAAGTCTGGATGAAGGGCGGCACATCGCCGGTGAGCGAGGCCGACCATGCCGCCGACGCCTATCTGCGCGAAACATTGCTGGCGGCGCGGCCGGATTATGGCTGGCTGTCGGAAGAAACAGTTGACGATCCGGTCCGGCTTTCGGCACGCCGCACCTTCGTCGTCGACCCGATCGACGGCACGCGCGGTTTTCTGGAAGGCCAGCGCACCTGGTGCGTCAGCGTCGCCGTCGTCGAGCGTGGCCGTACGCTGGCCGGCGTGCTGGAATGCCCGGCGATGGAGGAGACCTATTGGGCGCTGCCCGGCCAGGGTGCCTTCCGCAACGGCAAGCGCATTGCGGTTCGCCAGCTGGCGGACACGGCCGAGATTTCCGGGCTGAAGCAGTTGACCGACCTGATGCCGGCCGAATGGCAGGCGCGCCTGAAGCGGGCGCCCTACAGCCCTTCGCTCGCCTATCGACTGGCCATGATCGCCAATGGCTCGCTGGATGCGACTTTCGTCAAGCCCAATGCGCATGACTGGGATATTGCGGCGGCCGACCTCATCCTGCGCGAGGCCGGCGGCCAGCTGCTCGACCAGCATGGCCGTGCTCCGCTCTATGCCGGCGAGGTGACTCGTCACGGCGCCCTTGCTGCCGGCAGCGGTGAATTGCTGGCCGTGCTCGCCGGCGTCATCGCCGGTCTGGACGCGTGAAAGCGTTTTCCCGGGCGAGATGAATTCATCTCGCCCTAAAGGTTCCAAAGTCGGCGGCTTTGGTCTAGACCTGTCACAAACTCACGATATGTGAAGGACCGACATGGCCGCGGAAGACGGAAAGAAACAGCTTTTGCATCTGGTGTTCGGTGGCGAACTGAAGAAGCTTGGCGGTACCGAATTCCGCGATCTCGACGGGCTCGACATCGTCGGCATCTATCCCGACTATCAATCCGCGCACACGGCATGGAAAGCCAAGGCGCAAGCCAGCGTGGACAACGCCCACATGCGTTATTTCGTCGTTCATCTGCACCGGCTGCTGGACCCCGACAACAAGGCTTCCGGTTGACTTCGATGGAGCATGACCTGGCGAAAGGGCCAGCAAGCGATGCCGCGCCCACGGGCAGGGGACGCAGCCGCACGACCAAGGCCTTCTGGCGCAAGATTCGCCAACCGCTGGCGCAGTCGCGATTCGTCAAGAACGCCATCGCCAGCCTGTTCGCCCAGTTCGTCCGCTTCGTGCGCCTCACTAATCGCGTCGTGGAGGGCTCGGCGCGGTTTTCGGGCGGCGCCTATACCGAGTTCGAGCCTGGCATCATAGCCCTGTGGCACGGCCAGCATCTGCTGACGCCGGCCTACTACCCCAAGCGCAAGCCGCTGGTCGCCATGGTCTCACGCAGCGCCGATGCCGAGCTCAACGCGCTGATGCTGGAAAAATTCGGCATCGAGGCGGTGCGCGGCTCCGGCGGGCGGGAAAATGCCAGGCATCTCGACAAGGGTGGGGCAAAAGCGCTTATCGCCCTGAAAAAGTCGCTCGCCGTCGGCAAGAACGTCGCCATGATCGCAGATATTCCGCACGGCACGCCGCGAGACGCAGGGCTTGGCATCGTTCTCCTGGCCCGCCTCTCGGGCCGGCCGCTTGTGCCCGTCGCCATCACCACCAGCCGCCGCAAGGTGCTGGAGAAGAGCTGGGACAAGACCACCATCAACCTGCCGTTCGGCCGTTCGTCGATCGTCATCGGCCAGCCGATCTTCGTGGCGGCCGGCGCCGATGACGCCGAAATGGAGCGCAAGCGCCAGGAAGTGACGACCGCGCTCAATGCTGCGACTGCCGAGGCCTACCGTCTCGTGGATGCTCCGCGATGAGCGGCCGCTGGGCACGGGCCATGCTGTCGGCTTACCGGTTCGCGGGTGCGGCAGCCTATCCGCTGGTCGGGCCCTATGTTGCCTGGCGCACCTCGCGCGGCAAGGAAGACCGCTACCGCCGCCGCGAGCGCTATGGCGTCGCCGGCCGCGCGCGCCCCGACGGGCCGGTGATCTGGATCCATGCCGCGAGCGTCGGTGAGACCATAGCCGTCGTGCCGCTGGTCGAAAGCATTCTCGACTACGGCGTCAACATCGTGCTGACGACCGGCACGGTCACCTCGGCGCAGGTCGCCGACGAGCGGCTCGGTGATCGGATCATCCATCAATACGTACCGCTCGATCTCAAGCCGGCGGTCAGCCGGTTCCTCGATCACTGGCAGCCGGACCTGGCGATCATCGCCGAATCCGAGATCTGGCCGATGACCATCCTCGAGCTTGGCGCGCGCCGCGTGCCGCAGGTGCTGGTCAATGGCAGGCTGTCCGACCGCTCGTTCAAGTCGTGGAAGAAACGGGCCAACATCGCCGAGGCGTTGTTCGAGAACCTGGCTCACGTCGTGGCGCAGTCGGATGTCGATGGCGAGCGGTTTCTGGCGCTCGGCGCGCGGCCGGTCACCGTGTCGGGCAATCTCAAGGTCGATACCTCGCCGCCGCCCGTCGACGAACGGGCGCTGGCGACGCTGCGGCGGCAGATAGGCACGCGCCCGACCTGGGCGGCGATCTCGACCCATGACGGCGAGGAAGTGGTCGCGGCTGAAGTCCACGCGACGCTGCACAAGCGCCACCATGGCCTTCTGACGATCGTCGTTCCGCGTCATCCCGATCGCGGCGAGGCCCTTGCGGCGCAGATTTCCGGCTTGGGCCTGAAGGTCGCGCGGCGCAGCAAGGGCGACAGGATCGCCGCCGACACGGATATATTGCTCGGCGACACGATCGGCGAGATGGGGCTCTATCTCCGGCTGACAGAAATCGCCTTCGTCGGCCGCTCGCTGACCTCCGAGGGTGGCCAGAACCCGCTGGAGCCGGCCATGCTCGACACGGCGGTTCTCGCCGGGCGCAATGTTCAGAATTTTCGCGAGGCCTACCAGCGTCTCCTCGACAGCGGCGGCGCCAAGCTGGTGCGCGATCGCGACATGCTGGCCGGCGCCGTCAATTTCCTCCTGACCAACGAAGTGGCGCGCCACGAGATGATGGCGGCGGGTGTAGCGACCGTCGACGAGATGCGCGGCGCGCTGGCGCGCACGCTGAAATCGCTTGAGCCCTACATCCAGCCGCTGGTCGTCAAGTCGCGCCTGAAGGGCGCGAACGGGCGCTAGCGTGGCCTCCGAAGCACCACCATTCTGGTGGGAAGAGCCGGACTGGCGGGTCTTGGCGCTGTCGCCGCTATCGGCCATCTATGCCGCCGCCGCCGGCCGCGGCATGCGGCGGGCCAAGCGCGAGAAGATCGAAGCACCCGTTCTGTGCATCGGCAATTTCACGGTTGGCGGCACCGGCAAGACACCGGTGGCCATCGCGCTCGCCAAACAGGCCAAGCGCATGCGTCTCAAACCAGGCTTCCTGTCGCGCGGCCATGGCGGCTCCTTCGCCGAGCCGCATGTCGTCGATATCCATCACGACAGCGCCCGGCATGTCGGTGACGAACCGCTGCTGCTCGCCGAACACGCGCCGGTGGCGGTGACGCCGAACCGCGCCGCCGGCGCTCGGCTGCTGCTGGAACGGCATGGCTGCGATTTCCTGATCATGGATGATGGCTTCCAGAGCGCCCGCATCCACATCGATTATGCGCTGGTCGTCGTCGATGCGCGCTATGGGATCGGCAATGGCCGCGTCATTCCGGGCGGGCCGCTCAGGGCCAAAATCGTCGACCAGCTGGTCTTCACCAGCGGGCTGTTGAAAATGGGCGAGGGCACTGCCGCCGACGCCGTGGTCCGCCAGGCGGCACGCGCCGGCCGGCCAATCTTCGAGGCCCATATAGAGCCAAGCAGCAAGGCAGGGCTTGCCGGTAAGCGGTTCCTCGCCTTCGCCGGTATCGGCCATCCCGAGAAATTCTTCGACACGGTGCGCGAAGCCGGCGGCGAACTGGCATTGACGCGGCCGTTTCCGGACCATCATTTCTATGCCGAGGACGAACTTGCCGAGCTGGCGGCGACCGCGCACGCCGAAGGGCTGGTGCTCATCACCACCGCCAAGGACGCCGCCCGGCTGCGCCACGGCGCCTCACAGGACTTTCTCGACCGGCTCGAGGTGCTGGAGATCGACACTGTCTTCGAGCTCGATCACGTTCCCGAGCGCATCATCGACGAGACCCTCGATGCCTGGCGCCAGCGCAAGCTGAAAGGCTAAAGCAATTCCAGGAAAAGTGTGAAACGGGTTCCCCGGAAAAGCGCATAGCGCTTTCCCTTGGGAATTGCGTCAAAACAAAGAGATAGAGCGGTTCGCCGTTCCGTGAAACGGTGAACTGCTCTAACCGCGCTTACGCAGCTCCGGATGCATCTCGATTTCGCGGCGCAGCGAGGCGGTGGCGCTGATGTAGGGCTCCTGCCTGGCGACGCTCCAGTATTTCAACTCGTCGAGCGGAATGCTTTCGCCTGTCACCGCGCAGCGCACGAACGCGCCGGGACTGGTAACCTGGAAGTCGCCATCCAGATAGCGGATGCGGGCTTCCTTGCCGCCGGGGCCTTCGAAACGGTTCATCATGCGGGGACGCCAGGGTTCATGAGGATTTCATCGCCATAAATTCCCGGCGAGGTCAAGCATGCGACAAGCCTGAGACAATGCTGAACGCTTATTGTGAAGCGGAAAAATGGTGTTGGTGGGCCGCAATGGACATTTCCTCCACTCGTCTTCCCGCGTTGCTCAGGGAAGTGATGACGCCGCAGGCAGTGCCCTCGGGGCAGGCTGATCCAGTCATGACGGCACTGGTCAAGGCGCTGGTCCAACCGCCGGCGCCGTCTCTGCTTGCGCAACAGACAGCGCCAGCGCTGTTGACTTTGCCGGTCGCGCCGATGGCCGTCAAATCGCAGCAGATCGCATCGGCTGGCATCGTCGATGCCTATCTTGCCCAGCTTGAGACGGGCGAAGAGGCGGCGTTGGCAACGATCGCGGCGAGAAAGGCAGAACCCGAAGCCGAAACGCTGCGAGCCTTCTTGCCGCTTTCGACAACGGCCAATGACAATGCTCCTGCCAGGGTTGCGGGGCTGTCATTGCTGTCGCTTATCCCGCCGCAGGCTCCAGTCCCGCGCAACGCTGCCGCCCTGGGTACATTGGCGGGCAGGCACAGGCCGGCCAATCAATCCCATGGTGCGGTGCCGAACCCTGAGCAGTTGCTGGTGAAAATTGGCTTTGTTTCGATAATGGCCGGTTTTCTGGGAGCCGTGATCCTCGGGTTCGTTCTGTTGTTGCTTCGTTGAGCTTCGAATCGGCTGGTTCTCGATATATGCCCGGCGGAAGGCCTACCGCTCGGCTTCGATGAACGCCTCGATCTTTTCCGGCGCCAGCCCGGCCTCCGCCGCGATGCGGCGGGCGAGGTCGGCGGCGGCGGCACGCGGCCGCCCGATCGGCCGGTCGAGCCAGTAGGACACCGGATTGAGCGCGGTGCGCTCATCGACGGTGGTGATGCGGCCCGATTGCAATTGATGCCCGGTCAGGGGCGGGCGTGCCAGCGCGATACCCAGCCCATAGGCGGCGGCGTCGAGCACTAGATTGTAGTCCTCGAAGCGACGGTCCTGCGGGCGCGGGCGGTAATCCATGCCTTGCGCGGCAAACCAGGCGCGCCAGGCCGACGCGTCGGAATCGTTGATCAGCGGATATTTGAGCAGCCGGGCAGGATCGCCGCGGCCGATCTCGCGGGCAAGCCCGGGTGACGCGACGGGGAAGACATGTTCCTCGAAAAGCTGCACCGAGACGCGGCCCGGAATGCCGCCGCGTCCACAGCGGATGGAGAGATCGATGCCCTCATCGGCAAGATCGGCCTGGCGGATGTCGACATCGAGCACGATGCGCAGCTTCGAGGGATTGTTTTCCAGAGCCGCCATGCGCGGCATCAGCCACAGTCCGCTGACCGAGGGGATCGAGGTCAGCCGCACCACGGCGGTGCCACGCGGCTCGACCCAGCGGTCGGAATGGGTCGATATCAGCGCAAAAGCTTCCGCCGTGCGCAGATGCAGCCGGTTCCCCTCGATCGTCAGCGAGACGCCGCGCGCACCACGGTCGAAGACTTTCAATCCCAGCCAGTCCTCGAGCTTGGCGATCTGCCGGCTGACGGCGCCATGGGTGATGTTGAGCTTTTCGGCGGCCGCCGAAAAGCTGCCTGTCCGCGCCGCCGCATCGAAGGCGCGCAGCGTCTCGAGCGGCACCATTGTGTCCGAGCTGTGATCCATAGTCACAGGTGATCCTCGATTTGGTCGTTTGTCAACCGGCCTGAAATGGCGTTTCCTGCCTTTCAGGACCGAAGAGTGCGAGGGTAGTGAGATGAACGCAATGACGGGCACGTTGAATTCGACACAGCGGATGGACACCACGGCAGCCATTGCTGTCGCGCTGACGGTGGTCGGCTGGGCTTCTGCCTTTCCCGCCATCCGAGCCGGTCTCGCCGCGTTCGGACCGCTGGAACTCGGCGCGTTGCGCTTTGCCATCGCCGCGGTGCCGGCGGCGATCTTCCTCGCCGTCAAGCGCCCGGAGCTGCCCAGGCTGAACGAAGTGTGGCGCTTGGTCTTCGGCGGCGCCATCTTCGTCGCGCTCTACACCGTCATGCTCAATTTCGGCGAACT
The DNA here is from genome assembly GCF_003998295.1 of Mesorhizobium sp. M7A.F.Ca.US.011.01.1.1. NCBI lineage: Bacteria > Pseudomonadati > Pseudomonadota > Alphaproteobacteria > Hyphomicrobiales > Phyllobacteriaceae > Mesorhizobium > Mesorhizobium sp. M7A.F.Ca.US.011.01.1.1. The sequence goes on along the minus strand of NZ_RZRT01000001.1, from coordinate 229,355 downwards.
GACCGTCTCGGCCGGTGCCGCCGGCTTCATCATCAATGTCAGCCCGATCTTCACCGCCATCATGGCGATGGTCCTGCTGGGCGAGCGCTTTTCGGGCATGGCCTGGGCCGGCACGGTGATTTCCTTCGCCGGCATAGGCGTCATCGCCATGGCCGACGGGCATGGCCTGTCATTTAACACCGGTGCTCTTCTGGTGCTTGGCTCGGCCTTGTGCTCGGCCGTCAACACCATCGTCCAGAAGCCGCTGTTTGCCCGCCATCATCCGTTGACCATTTCCGCTTCGAACATGGTGCTCGGCGCACTATGCCTGGCGCCCTTCCTGCCGTCGGCCTTTTCGCAGGCGGCGGTTGCCGACACGGCAGGCCTCGGCGCCGTCATCTTTCTTGGCATCGTGCCCAGCCTGATCGCCTATGCCGCCTGGGCGACCGCGCTGTCGCGTCTGCCCGCCGCACGTGCCTCCAACTTCCTCTATCTGGTCTCGCCGATGTCCGCGCTGATCGGCTTCTTCTGGCTGGGCGAAGTCCCCACGCTGCTCGGCATAATCGGGGGCGCGCTGGCCCTGGGCGGTGTCATCGTGGTGAATTTGAAGAGATGAATATTGCCGTCCGTCCGCTTCCCTCATTCGGAACGATCCCTCGGTCAAAGGCGTTTAGCCGGTGTTTATTCGACGGAGGTCCGAATGCCGGGTGCAACGACGCACCGACGCATGCAACTGGATGATCTATCCATTTTCTATCGCGAGGCAGGGCCGCCAGAAGCACCTGTCTTGCTCTTGCCGCACGGCTATCCCTGCTCTTCGTTCCAATTCCGCCGACTGATGCCGGCGCTCGCCCACCGCTGGCGAACGATTGCATTCGACTGGCCGGGCTTCGGATACAGTGGCACACCAGATCCGGCCGCCTTTGGCTATGATTTCGACGCCTATTCCGACGTGCTTTCCAAACTTGCCGGTGAATTCGGTCTCGAACGCTACGCCTTGTGGCTGCATGATTATGGCTCGCAGATAGGACTCCGGCATGCGATCTCGCACCCGGAGCGGATCAGCGCCCTGATCATCCAGAACGGCGACATCTACGAGGACGTGCTTGGTCCGAAATACGCCACGATCAAGGCTTGGTGGACCGACAAGACGCCCGACAAGCACCGTCCGCTCGAGGCCGCGGTAAGTGAGGACGGGTTCCGGGCCGAGTTCATCGGAGAAGTGGCTGACGACATCGCCACGCGCGTGGCGCCCGATCTCTGGAGCCTTCACTGGCCACTGATGAACACGCCGGTTCGTCGGCGGATCGCCGTCGGTCTGATGGAGAAGCTGGAAGCCAATCTCACCTGGTTTCCGCGCTACCAGGCTTATTTGCGTGAACACCATCCGCCCACGCTGATCCTTTGGGGGCCAGAGGATGGCTATATGCCCGCGGCGTCGGCACGGGCCTATCATCGCGATCTGCCCGATGCGGAACTGCATCTGATCGAGGGGGCGGGTCACTGGCTGCTCGAGACACATTTCGACGACGCGCTGCCGCTGGTCCGCGATTTCCTGGCTCGTGTTCACGGCTGATCTCACCCGGCGCCGCTTGCTGCGCTCAGTTGTTGTCCCCTGTCTGAAGGAGAACCTCATGCCGACCAAACCGACCATCGCGCGCATCTGGCGCGGTCGCACCCGCCGCGACGTCGCCGACGCCTATGAGCCATACCTGCGTGCCGAGGGTATTCCGCCCCTTGAGAAGACGGCGCTTGGCGTCCAATTGCTGCGCGAAGACCGCGATGCCGAGACGTGGTTCACAACCATCTCGTATTGGGCCGACATGCAAGCGATGACGGCCTTTACCAGAGGCGAACCGACCAAAGTCCATCATCTGGACCGCGATGCCGAGTTCCTGATCGAGCTGCCGGAGCGGATCGACATCCACCGGATACTTGTCGATCGTCAGGGACTGCGCTGAGCGGCGAATCTGGTGGTTCGCAATCTCGCCTTCTTCGCGGTGATGTCGCTGATCTGGGGGCTGACCTGGGCGGCGATCAAGCTCGGTCTCAATGACGTGCCTCCGCTACTGCTGGCGGCGGCGCGCTATTTGCTGACCGCCGCGCTTCTGGCAACAGCGGTGCGTGGAGCCGGCGCGGCATTCGCCCACGGGCGAACGGGGCGGACGGTGGTCTCGGCATTGCTGGTCAATACCGGCACCTACGGTCTGCTTTTCTGGGGAATGCAGCACGTGCCCTCGGGATTGTCGGGGCTGGTCAACCTGGCGCTGATCCCGATCCTGCTGTTCGCGATTGCCGCATTCACCGGCGAGGAGCGACCGACCTGGCGCCACGCTTCCGCGCTCGCTATCGGCAGCATCGGGCTGGTTGGGCTGTTCTGGACGCGGCTTGGCGCGGGAAGCGGTTCGAGCGGCATCGGGCTCGCTGCGATCGTCGTTGCGACCGCCTGTTATTGCTTCGGCAGCGTGGTTTCGCGCCCGCTGGTGGGCGCGGTCAAACCACTGGCGCTGACAATGGTCCAGGCTGCGATCGGCGGTGTTGCACTGCTTGCGCTGTCGCTCGTGCTGGAGCCGATCTCGGGTGAGACGCTCGAGGCGCTGCACACGCCGGCCGCCATCGGCAGTCTGCTGTTCCTGTCGCTGTTTGGCACGATCGTCGCCTATACGCTCTATCTCGTGCTGATGCGTGATTGGGGCACCGTCCGTGCCGGGCTCTACGCCTTCGTTTCGCCGATCGTCGCTTTAGCGGCCGGAGCCTGGCTCTTCGGCGAGGCGGTCGGCTGGGCTGAAATCGCCGGTGCGATCCTCCTGCTGGCGGCGGCTGCGATCGCGCTGCTCAGGCCGCCAGGCGAAAATCGCGGGTGACCGCATCGTCGGCCGATCTCCTTGGCTTACCGGTCTCAAGCGGTGAAGCGATGGCCCGCAATCCGTCCGCAGCTATCGCCGCCCGAAAAGCCGTTCGATATCCGCCAGCTTGAGTTCGATGTAGGTCGGGCGACCGTGATTGCAGGTGCCCGAGCCGGGCGTCGCCTCCATCTGCCGCAGCAGGGCATTCATCTCCTCGGCCTTGAGCAGGCGGCCGGAGCGCACAGAGCCGTGGCAGGCCATGGTCGCGGCTATTTTGTCCAGCCGCTCCTTCAGCGTGTCGACCGTGTCATTGTCGGCGATCTCGTCGGCGAGGTCGCGCACCAATTGCCCGACATTGGTCTCGCCCAGCATCGACGGCGTCTCGCGCACCGCGACGGCGCCGGGGCCGAAGCGCTCGATGCCGAGACCGAAGCGGGCCAGCGTTTCCGAATGCAGCGCAAGCCGCTCGGCATCCTCCTCCGGCAGGTCGATGATCTCGGGCAGAAGCAGCATCTGCGAGGGCACCGGGCGCGAGTGCAGCGCATTCTTCAGCGCCTCGTAGACCAGCCGTTCATGCGCCGCATGCTGGTCGACGATGATGAGCGAATCCCTGGTCTGGGCGACGATGTAGTTCTCATGCACCTGGGCGCGCGCCGCGCCCAGCACCGCTCCGAGCAGGGTCTCGGCCGCTTCATCCTGCCCTGCGCGTGCATCGGCGCTGGCAAGCGGACCGGCATCGAAAGCCGCTTGCTCGTTTTCACGCAAGCCGCGCTGCTGGAAGCCCGCACCCTCGAAACCCATATCGAGCGGCCGCTGCGACGACCGGGCGGGATCGAAGCCGGACGGACCCGACGCGCGGTAGGCCGCGTCGTAGCTGCGGTGGCCGTTTGCCGGTCCGCCGTGGCCGTAGGATGCAGCCCCTGGCCGGAACGCCGCCATCATGCCGGCGGCCCCCGTGGTGGCGGCGCGGACGCCGGCATCGGCCAGTGCCTGTCGGATTGCCCCGACGATCAGTCCGCGCACAAGGCCGGGATCGCGGAAGCGCACATCGGCCTTGGCCGGATGAACATTGACGTCGACGATGGCCGGGTCGAGCGTCAGGAACAGCACCGTCACCGCATGGCGGTCGCGCGGCAGGACGTCGGCATAGGCACCGCGTATGGCGCCGGCGATCAGTTTGTCGCGCACCGGACGGCCGTTCACATAGGCATATTGCTGCAGCGCGTTGGCGCGGGTGAAGGACGGGACCGACACGTGGCCGGTCAGATGCACGCCTTCGCGCATCGCGTCGAGGGCAATGGAATTATCCGGAAAATCGGCACCCATCACCTGAGCGACACGGCGCAGGCTGCCTGCCGCGTTGTCATCCGCCGCCGGCAATTCCAGCGTCGGGCGGTCCGAGCCGGCCAGCGTGAAGCGCACGGCGGGGAAGGCGATGGCGATGCGCTTGACCACATCGCTGGTGGCCGAGCTTTCGGCGCGCTCGCCCTTCATGAACTTCAATCGGGCCGGCGTTGCGAAGAACAGGTCGCGCACCTCGACCGTGGTGCCGCGATTGGCCGCCGCCGGCCTGACAGGCAGGGCGCGGCCACCCTCGATGCCGATCTCGGCGGCGCTGTCACTTGCCGCCGTGCGCGAGCGGATCGACAGTCGCGACACCGAGCCGATCGACGGCAGCGCCTCGCCGCGGAAGCCCAGCGAGCGGATGTCGTTGATATCCTCGGTCAGCTTGGAGGTGCAGTGACGTGCGATCGCCAGCGCCAGCTCCCGTTCGGGAATGCCGGAGCCGTCATCGGTGACGCGGATCAGGTTCAGCCCGCCGCCGGCCGTGACGATCTCGACGCGCGAAGCACCGGCATCGAGCGCATTCTCGACCAGTTCCTTGACCACGCTCGCCGGACGCTCGATGACTTCGCCGGCGGCGATCTGGTTGATCATCGTTTCGGAAAGCTGGCGGATGGGCATGGCAGCACTATAGGCGGATTCGACGCCGATGAGGAAGCATTCGATGTCGGCGGAATAGCGATGATGCTGGCGGGACAGCACCCCCCTCTGGCCTGCCGGCCATCTCCCCCGCAAGGAGGGAGATCGGATGTCGCCACGGCTTTCGCCAATCTGCAGCGCTGCAGGAAGGGCGGCGAGGCTGGAACTGCCAATCTCCCCACTTGCGGGGGAGATGTCCGGCTGGACAGAGGGGGGTGCTGTCCCGCCGACTTCCAAGGGATTGGGAGGCACTGCCTCTCACGCCTGAGCCGCCAGCCAGTCGCGCACCTTGCGGGCGTTGTCGCTGAGTTCCCGGTTCTTCGGCCAGACGACATAGAACGCCTTGCCGGTCTTCAGCACATGATCCGTCACCGGCACCAGCAAGCCCGACGCCAGCAACCGCTCGGCGAGGTGCCGCCAGCCGAGCGCGATGCCTTGGCCTTCCATGACGCCCTGGATCACCAGGCCGTAATCGTTGATGCGCAGGCCGCGCGCGGTATCGCTGAGATTGGCGCCCGCCGACTGGAACCATTCGTCCCAGCTGGCCGCCTCGCGATACGGCTCCTCCAGATGAATGAGGCGGTGCGTGGCCAGTTCGGCAGCGGATTTGGGCAGGCCGAACTTTGCCGCATAGCTGGTGCCGGCGACGGGAAATATCTCCTCGTCAGCCAGCGGCAACGAGTGATAGTCCGGCCAGTCCCGCGGCGCGCCGCCGCGCACGCCGAGCGGAATGCCTTCGGCGATGATGTCGAGGTCGCGGTCGGCGGTCTGGATACGCAGGTCGATGCCCGGCAGTTCGTCGCGGAACTGCTGCAGGCGCGGCATCATCCAGAACGAGCCGAACGCGGTCGAGGCAGCCAGCGTGACATGACCGCCGGTTGCCTGCAGGCGCAGATCCTCCGCCGATTTGCGGATGTGCGAAAGCCCCAGCGAGACGTCGGCATGGAAGCGCTCGCCGGCCTCGGTCAGGAGAACCTGGCGATGGCGGCGCTGGAACAGCTTGGCGCCCAGCTGTTCTTCCAGCCCGCGCACGGCATAGGAGACGGCGGCCTGCGTCATGCCGAGTTCGCGCCCGGCCGCGGTGAAGCTCGACAGCCGCCCCGCCGCCTCGAAGACGATCAGGCTGCCGGCCGAGGGCAGGAGGTGGCGCAGGCTTCGCATAAGCTGAGCTTATACAAGAGATCAGGATTTTCCAGCGTCACATCACCATTTTGTCGCGCTAGGCTCCTTCATGAGTGGAATGGAGTTGCCATGAACGCACCGGCCCCTGAAGTGACCGAACATGCCAACCGCCGCAGTGGCGGCCGCCTGGGGCGCAAGGCGCTGCGCGGAGCCCCTGTAACGTCGTTCCCGACCCTGGTCCGCCAGATCCCCGTCTACCAGATGGTCCCCGATGAGGCGGTCGAGCTGATCCACGAGGAGTCGCTCTTGATCCTCGAAGAGGTGGGATGCGAATTCCGCGACGACGAGGCTATCGCGCTGTGGAAGGCGGCGGGCGCGGATGTCTCGGAAACTCGTGTGCGGATCGACCGGGCCCTGCTGATGGAACTGCTATCGAAGGTCCCGTCGGAGTTCACGCTCAATGCGAGGAATCCGCAGCGTACGGTGCGGGTGGGCGGCAACAATACCATCTTCGTGCCGATGTATGGCGCGCCCTATGTGCGTGACCTCGACAACAACAGGCGCTACGGCACGCTGGCCGACCTCAACAATTTCCACAAGCTCGCCTACATGGCGCCGGCGCTGCATTCATCGAGTTCGGTCATTTGCGAGCCGATGGAAATCGCGGTACCGAAGCGTCACCTCCACATCATCCATTCCGCGCTTAAGCATTCCGACAAGCCGTTCATGGGCATCGTCACGTCCAAGGAGCGGGCGGAAGACACGATGGCGATGGCGGGCATCGTGTTCGGCGAGGATTACGTCCGCGACAATCCGGTCCTGGTGTCGATCACCAACTGCAATTCGCCGCTGGTGTGGGACGCCACCATGCTGGACGCGATGAAGGTCTATGCCCGAAGCAACCAGCCGCTGATCCTCGCACCCTTCGCACTGTGCGGCGCCTCGACTTCGGCGTCCGCCGTGGGCGCGGTTGCGCAGGTCAATGCGGAAGCGCTGGCGGGCGTCGCCTTCACGCAACTGCTGCGCCCAGGGTCGCCGCAGATCTACGGGCAGTTCATGGTCACGGTGGACATGAAGACCGGCGCTCCGATGGGCGGCACGCCCGAGGCGGCGCAGATGATGTATCTGATGGGAGCCTTGGCGCGGAAATACCGGCTGCCGTGGCGCACGTCCGGCTTTCATGTCGGGTCGAAGCTCAACGACGCCCAGGCGGGTTACGAGGCGAACATGCTGATGCATGCCGCCATACTCGCCGGCGCCAACTATATCTGGCACTCCGCCGGGTGGCTCGAGGCCGGCCTGACCTGCGGCTATTCGAAATTCGCCACCGATTGCGAACAGCTCATCGGCTGGTACAAATATGCCGGCGGTCTGCCGTTCGACGATTTCAAGGAAGCCATGGCGGCCATCCGCGAGGTCGGACCGCAGGGCCATTTCCTCGGCACCCAGCATACGCTCGAACATTTCGAATCCGCCTTCTTCATGCCCTCGATCATGGACTTCAATTCGTTCGAACAGTGGAAGGCGGAAGGGGCGAAGGACCACGACACGCGCGGCCGCGAGAAGGCGCGCAACATGCTGGCGGATTACGAGGAGCCGAAGCTCGACGAAGGCATCGCCGATGGCCTGATGGATTTCATCGCGCGGCGCGAGGAGAGACTGCCGGACAGCGTCAGTTGAGGCGAAGACCCAAGATCAAAGGGAACCAGACGGGAGGAAAAAAATGGCATTCTTCAGAAGCAGTGGCGATCGCGTGCCGAGCGCTATCGAGGCAATGGCGGTCGAAGCACGCGCGGGTCGTGTCGACCGGCGCGAGTTCCTGGCGCTGGCAAGCGCCTTCGGCGCATCGACGGCGCTTGCCTATGGCATGATCGGTCTTGCCGTGCCGGATCGGGCCTTGGCCGAAGAGCCGAAGAAAGGCGGAACGCTGCGCGTCTCGATGTCGGTGAAGGGGCAGAAGGATCCGCGCACCTACGACTGGGTTGAGCTGGCGAACATTTCGCGTTGCTGGCTGGAGCCGCTTGTCCGCTATACTAGGCAGTTCACCTTCGAACCGGTCCTGCTCGAAAGCTGGGATATCAATGACGACGCCACCGAATACGTGCTGCATGTGCGCAAGGGCATCACATGGAACAATGGCGATGCTTTCAACGCCGATGACGTCGCTCACAATCTGACGCGTTGGTGCGAGAAGAATGTCGCCGGCAATTCCATGGCAGCCCGGGTCGGCGCGCTGATCGACGCAAAGACCGGCAAGGCCAGGGATGGCGCAATCACCAAGGTCGACGACAACACGGTCAAGCTGAAGCTAAGCGAACCAGACATTTCACTGATCCCGAATTTCACCGACTATCCGGCACTCGTCGTCCATCGCAACTTCGATGCCGAGGGTGCCGATCCGATCAAGAAGCCGATCGGCACCGGACCGTTCGAACTGGTCTCCTACGATGTCGGCCAGAAGGCGGTCGTCAAGCGCCGTGAGAATGGCAAATGGTGGGGTGGTGAAGCGCCGCTCGACAGCGTCGAGTTCATCGACTACGGCACCGATTTCAACGCCACCGTGAACGCGTTCGAATCCGGTGAGATCGACCTCAATTTCGAGTCGCCCGCCGACTTCATCGACATTCTCGACAAGATGGATCTGGTGAAATCGGAGGTGGCGACGGCGACGACGCTGGTTGCCCGCACCAACATCACTCACAAGCCCTATGACGACAAACGGGTGCGCAACGCCCTGCAAATGGCCGTCGACAACAATGCGGTCCTCCAACTTGGTTATGCCGGGCGAGGCACCCCTGGCGAGAACCACCACGTTGCCTCGATCCACCCGGAATACTATCCGCTGCCCAAGAAGACACGCGACGCCGCCGGCGCCAAGAAGCTGATGGCGGAAGCCGGACAGGCTGACTTCGAGCATGAGCTGATCACCATCGAGGACGATTGGCAGAAGAATACCGGCGACGCCATTGCCGGCCAGCTGCGCGATGCCGGAATCAAGGTGAAGCGCACGGTGCTGCCGGGTTCGACCTTCTGGAACGACTGGACGAAATATCCCTATTCGATGACGATCTGGTACATGCGCCCGCTTGGCGTCCAGGTGCTGGCGCTCGGCTATCGCACCGGCGAGGCCTGGAATGAATCGGCATATTCCAACCCCGATTTCGACGCCAAGCTCAAGCAGGCGCTATCGCTCATCGACGTGGAGAAACGACGCGAGGTCATGAAGGATGTCGAGCAGATCCTGCAGGATTCGGGCGTCATTATTCAGCCGTTCTGGCAGAAGCTCTACAGCCACCAGAACAAGAAGGTGAAGAACTATGGTGTCCACCAGACATTCGAGATGGACCTTCAGAACGTCTGGCTGGACGGCTGAAACAAGGCGCGGCAGGACTTCATGAGCCGTAAAAAAGCCGATATGCAGGATACGTGGTATTGATAGGCTCAAGCCATCAAAAGCCGGAGATTCTGCATGAGACTGACAGTGCTCGTTGCCGCCCTTTCGATAGCCTTGCCGGCCGGCGCCGTCGCCGGACCGGCGTCCGACGCGGTGAAGTTCTTCTATGTCCCGGTGGTCAAGTTCGAGGCCGACGAACAATATCGGGACCGGTTCACCGAACCGGTGACGAAACTGTTCGAGCTGAACGACCAGGCAACGAAGAAGAACCCGGACCAGGTCGCCTGCATCGATTTCGATCCTGGTCTCGACGCCCAGGATTTCGATCAGAAAGCCGTCTCGAAAACGCTGAAACTGTCTGAGAAGCTGGATGGCGACAACGCACAGGTCACGGCATCCTTCAGCCTGTTCTCCGAGGGCGATGATTCCAAACGTGAAATGCTCTGGTCGCTCAAGAAGATCGACGGCAAGTGGAAGATATCGGACATCGCTTCCAAGACCAGCGACTGGACGCTCAGTGCGCTGGAATGCATGGCCGGCCAGACGCCGGAGTGAAGCGATGGCCCATCGCCGGTTCCTGGCGCTGTCGGGTGTGTGCCTGCTGGCGGCTCTGAGCGGCGCCGCCGCGCAAGGCCTGTTGGGTGCGCCGCCGGCGAACGCCCCGGCTGACGCCGCGCCGGGCGACAGCGGGGCACCGCCCGCAAATGCACCCGGAACCGGGGTGGAACCGGCAACGCCGCCGGTTGGATGGTCGCCAGCCGAAGCCGCGCCCGCCGCACCGATCCAGCCGGGCTCGCCGACCGCTGTGGTGCGGCCGTTTTACGATCAGGTCGGGCTGGAGATCGATCCGGCAGAGCGAAGCCATTTCATCGACCCGGCCAAAACCGTGCTCGACAAGAGCGACGCCTTGCGCAAATCCGGGCAGGGCGAGTGCCTCGACCCCAACATGGCGCTCGACAATGCCGATTACGACAAGGCCGAGATCGACAAGAGCCTGAAGACGCTCGAGGCGATCAACGGCGACCAGGCCAAGGTCATCGTCGCCTTCGTCATATCGGGCAACCCGCACCGGCTGGAATGGAAATTCAAGAGGGTCGACGGCGACTGGAAGATATCGGACCTGCTGTCGGTGACCGGCGAATGGGCACTCAGCCAATATCAGTGCGAATGATGGGCGAGCTCAACCCCGCCCGCGATAGGGCGCCACCCCGGTGTCGGGCAGCCAAGCGCCTTCGGGCGGAGCGCCGGTTTGCCAGAATACATCGATCGGAATGCCGCCGCGTGGATACCAATAGCCGCCTATGCGCAACCACAGCGGCTTGGTTGCCGCCACGATGCGGCGGCCGATCATGACGGTGCAGTCTTCATGGAAGGCGCCATGGTTGCGAAACGAGGTCATGAACAGCTTGAGCGACTTCGATTCCACCAGAGCCGCATCGGGTGCGTAGTCGATGACGATATGGGCGAAGTCCGGCTGGCCAGTGACGGGGCACAGCGAGGTGAATTCCGGACAGGTGAAGCGCACGATCGCCGGCGGTCCTTCACCACGCGAAAACGGTACGGTCTCCAGGACCGCTGCTTCGGGGCTTTGTGGCGTCTCGACGTGCGCGCCGAGCTGGGTGAGGGTTTTGGTGTCGATCATGGGCGCAATCCTTGTCGCATGCGCCCGGAGTGCGTGCGGGACGACATGCTTGAAAACGAATTTTGCCGCTCATTAGCACAATTTGAAACCGCAGGAAGACGATGACCAGCAACGATCCGCTTCTCCAGCCCTACCAGCTCAAACACCTGACGCTGAAGAACCGGGTCATGTCGACCAGCCATGAGCCGGCCTATTCCGAGGACGGCATGCCGAAACAGCGCTACCGGCTCTACCATGCCGAGAAGGCCAAGGGCGGCATGGCGCTCACCATGACCGCCGGCTCGGCGATCGTCTCGCGCGACAGCCCGGCCGCTTTCGGCAATCTGCATGTCTATGACGACGGGATCGTGCCGTGGCTGGCCGAGCTCGCCGACGCCTGCCACGAGCACGACTGCAAGGTGATGATCCAGATCACCCATCTCGGCCGCCGTACCGGCTGGAACAAGGCCGACTGGCTACCGGTGCTCTCGGCCTCGCCGGTGCGTGAGCCGGCGCATCGCGCATTCCCGAAGACGATCGAGGACTGGGACATCGAGCGCATCGTCGCGGACTATGCTTCGGCCGCCCAGCGCTGCGAGGCCGCCGGCCTCGACGGCATCGAGTTCGAATCCTACGGCCATCTCATGGACGGCTTCTGGTCGCCGGCCACCAACCATCGCGACGACGAATTCGGCGGCTCGCTGGACAACCGCCTGCGCTTTACCAACATGGTGCTCGATGCCGTGCGGGCAGCCGTCGGCGCCAAATTCGTCGTCGGCATCCGCATGGTCGCCGACGAAGATTTCGAAAAAGGCCTGTCGAAGGCGGAGGGGATTGAAATCGCCAGGCGGCTGGCGGGCTCCGGCAAGGTCGATTTCCTCAACATCATTCGTGGCTCGATCGAGAGCGATGCGGCGCTGACCAAGGTCATCCCGGTAACCGGCATGCGCTCTTCGCCGCATCTCGATTTCGCCGGAGAGGTGAGGGCGGCGACGAAATTTCCGACCTTCCATGCGGCGCGCATATCCGACGTCGCCACCGCACGCCACGCCATCGCCACCGGCAAGCTCGACATGGTCGGCATGACCCGCGCCCATATCGCCGATCCACACATCATCAAAAAGGTGATGGAGGGGCGCGAGCATGAGATCCGCCCGTGCGTGGGCGCCACCTATTGTCTCGACCGCATCTATGAGGGCGGCGAAGCGCTCTGCGTCCACAATGCCGCGACCGGCCGCGAGGCCGAAATCCCGCATATCATCGTCAAGACCGAAGGGCCGAAGCAGAAAATCGTGGTCGTCGGAGCCGGCGCCGGCGGGCTGGAGGTTGCGCGGGTCGCGGCCGAGCGCGGCCACAAGGTGATGGTGCTTGAAGCATCGAGCCAGGCCGGCGGCCAGGTGCGATTGGCGACGCAGAACCCGCGCCGCAAGGAACTGATCGGTATCATCGACTGGCGGCTGGCTGAACTCGACCGGCTCGGCGTCGAGATCCGCTACGACACTTGGGCGGAAAAAGACGATGTCCTGGCGCTGTCGCCCGATGTGGTGGTGGTCGCTACCGGCGGCCTGCCGCAGAACCCGCCGCTGACGGCCGGCGACAACCTTGTCACCTCGAGCTGGGACATCATGGCCGGCAGCGTCAAGCCGGCCGAAAATGTGCTGCTCTATGACGACAATGGCGGCCATCAGGGCATGGGCGCCGCCGAACTGATCGCCAATGCCGGCTCGAAACTCGAGCTTGTATCGCCGGAGCGTTTCTTTGCCCCGGAAATGGGCGGCATGAACCATGTGCCCTATATCAGGGCCTTTCAGGAAAAGGGCGTCACCATCACCATCAACACGCGGCTGCGTTCGGTGCGGCGCGAGGGCAATCAACTGATCGCAGAGCTGGCTTCGGATTTCGCCGATGGCTGGCGCGGCGAGCGCAGGGTCGACCAGGTGGTGGTCGAGCACGGTACGCTGCCGCTCGACGATCTCTACCTATCGCTGAAGCCTCTGTCGAAGAATGGCGGTGCGGTCGACTACGAACGGCTGGTGAGTGGTGGCGACATCTTTCCCAAGCGCAATCCAGAAGGCGGCTTCGTGCTGTTCCGCATCGGCGACGCGGTCGCCTCGCGCAACATCCATGCCGCCATCTATGATGGCATCAGGTTCGGCTTGCGGATCTGAAATTAGCTATCGCGAGGATCGGTGGCGCGCGGCCGGACCTGCGTACGAGAGCCGGTGTACTTCGGTCTGACCGCGCGCCCGCACGTCATTGGCTCGTCGCCAGATAACGTACGATTCTGCGAGCTTGTGCTGCGTGGTGGCGCTCAAAACATTCTGGCGGTGGCCATGCACAGCACGGTCAGCACCAGCAGCCCCCCTGCGATGCGCTCGCCTCTTGTCATCTTCGCGCGCAACTGGCTTTCCGTTGCCGCATCGGCACCGGCAAGCTGCCTGCTGGCTGAGCCCACCAGCGCGCCTTGCACGCCGGCGGCGATCAGGGCGGTCACGATGCCCAGCGCCAGCACCTTCTCCATCGAGCCGAAAACGCCCTCGTGAAAGAAATACCAGAGCAGTATGCCGGTCAGGAAAACCAGACCGGCAGCGCCCATTTGCGGCCGGAAGAACCGTTCCGCCCGGATGTCCGGGTCACGGCCGACCGCGATCGTCGTACCCGCCCAGAATACACCTGCCATGACATGAAGGCCGATAACGACGATGTAGACATATTGCATGACCGGATTTCCTCTTTAGCCCGCCATCTCTCGGTAATTAGATATCAAATGGTTAGATGTCAATGTATAAGTCGCGCCAGTTCCATCCGTGCATGACACCGTCTAGTGTCCTGCAATGACACCCTTCGAACGCCCGCCAGTCGGCATGAATCTCGGACGAACCGCCAAGCTGGTTGCCCAGGCCTTCGACGCTGCCCTGGTCGAGGCCGGTGGCACGCTGCCGGTCTGGCTCACTCTGCTGTCGGTCAAGTCGAGCAAGCTTGCCAATCAGCGTGAGCTCGCCGGCATGATCGGCATCCAGGGCGCGACGTTGACCCACCATCTCAACGCGATGGAGGCGCAGGGCCTGCTGACGCGCCGCCGCGATCCCGTCAACCGCCGAGTTCATCTGGTAGAATTGACCGAGGCCGGAGAAGCGATGTTCGAGACGTTACGAAAGGCCGCGTTGTCTTTTGACAAGCGGCTGCGGGTCGGACTGTCCGACGAGCGGCTGGCGGAGTTCGCGCAGGTGCTGGCCGTGTTGCGGGCGAATGTGGGATGATCTTGGTGGGATCGACGGGCCTTGTTTGATCCGAGTTGCTCTGCTATATGACCACTCTAGTCATTTTGGAGCAAGCTATGCGCGAGATTCAGTTGAAGGATGCCAAGGCAACACTTTCAGCGGTGGTCGATCAAGCCGTCGCCGGGACGCCTGCCGTCATCACTCGTCACGGGCGCAAGCAGGCTGTCATTCTGTCTTTCGAAGACTATGAAAGGCTCTCGCGCGTGCCAAGTTTTGGACAATTGTTGGCGGCCTTCCCTGGTGACCTTGGCGATATTCCGCCTCGTTCCCGCAAACCGGCTCGCAAGGTCGCGTTGTAACGCGGTCGATGTTTCTGCTGGATACCAATATCATCTCGGCAATGGCGCCGTCCAAGAAAGCGGATCGGCATGCATTGGCGACTTGGCTCGACCAGGCGAGCAACCATCTGTTCCTGTCCGTTGTCACCGCATCCGAAGTTGCCGCTGGAATAGCGAAGGCCGAACGTGAGGGTGTGACAACAAAGGCGAACTCGCTGCGCGGCTGGTGGCAAGCGGTTCAGCACCTTTATGGAGAAAGAGTGCTTCCCTTCGATTTGCGCGCCGCGCATGCTGCGGGACTAATCCTGGATCGGGCGAGGGCGCACCGGCCTGGATTTGAAGACATAGCGATCGCTGCCACAGCCGAGGTCCATGGTTTAACGATACTGACGGACAACGAGCGTCATTTCGCGCCACTTGGTGTGCCAATGCTCAATCCGCTGAAGAGCTTGCCGTCTTTGCCGGCTCAGTCGTCGTAGCCCTGGATTGTCCCAAAAGTGTAATGGCGCAGCTTCAGAGCGGTGATCAGGTTGGTCAGCTTCGTCTTGCCGTCGAACGCGTTCTGGAACATCTCGTCATGCATCAGCAGGATCAGCTTGCCGGGTTTGACGAAGCGGCCATAGCCGAACAGGTGATCGATCTCGCTGACCAGATGATCGACGCTCTGCACCGGCTCGCCATTGTCCTTGTGGACCCATTCATGGTCCCAGCCGTAGAGATAGAAGCCTGAGGCCGCGACAAACTCGTAATCGGGCTCTTCACGCCCCTCCTGGGCGAGGCCAAGCGAAGTGTCGTTCTTCGACATGGAGGGCAGCCTGAACACGTCGCGCCCCGGCAGTCTTGCATGCACCACGGGCTTCAAGCCGAGCACCGCATTCGCCCTTACCATGTCGGCGACGACACCCTCGGTGTCGCCGTAGAAATGCCGGTAGTGATTGTAGGCATGGCTGTAGCTGTGGTTGCCGAGCGTCACCAGGGGAAGCTGCCTGGCGCGCTGGACGAGCGCTCTGTTGGCGGCGCTAGCCTGTGCGTGCATGCCGACCATGAATAGGGTTGCAGGAACCTGCTCGGCTTCCAGCACATCGAGGATGTTGCTTGTGCCGTTCAGCGGCCCATCGTCGAAGGTAAGATAGATTATGCGATCGGCCCCTTGGGCGGGAACCGCAAAAATCAAAAGGGCCGCCAGCACAAACCGAAACGGTGTCATCAGCCCCGATATCCGGTTGCGATCACGACAAGGCCGCCATGTCCACAACGGCTTGTCAAGGCGAGCCGGTGCATGTCGCCCAAAAGTGCGCAGCGGTTTTGGGCGACATGCACAAACAAAAAGGCAAACCTATGCCAGGCTTCCTTGCAGCACCGTCAGCTTGGCCTTCTTGGGCATGCGGGCGGTCAGCCATTCCAGCGCCTTGTCGTGCGGCATCGGGAAGGCGATGGAGTAGCCCTGCACCTGGTCGCAGCCGATCGCCATCAGCGAATTGAGCTCGGCCTCGGTTTCGGCGCCCTCTGCGACGATCGAGATGCCAAGGCCACGCGCCAGCTCGGTGATGGCGCGGACGATCTTCGAGTTGTCGCCATTCTCATGGATGTTCTGGACGAAGCGGCGATCGATCTTCAGCCGGTCGATCTCGTTCGGGTTGACATGGCTGAGCGAAGCATAGCCGGTGCCGAAATCATCGAGTTCAAGATGGACGCCGGCTGCCCGGATGTGCCGCAGCTTGGCCGCGATGCCCGTCTTTTCGTCGTCGAGGATGACGGATTCGACGATTTCCAGCGACAGTTTCTGCGGCGGCAGCCCGGCCTTTTCCAGCGTCTCGAACAAGAACGCATCGAAGTCGTGCTCGCGCAGCTCGGTGCCGGAAACATTGACGGCAAGCCGTCCGAAGGCAATGCCGGCGCGATTCCATTCGGCGGCCTCGTTGATCGCCTTGGTGATGACGATGCGGCCGATCTCGGGCATGAAGCCGCATTTCTCGGCGACCGGAATGAACTCGCCGGGCGGGATCATGCCGCGCTCCGCATGGTTCCAGCGCACCAGCGCCTCGATGCCGCTGATCGTGCCGTTGGTCAGCGAGACCTGCGGCTGGAAATAGACTTGGAACGCCCGCTCCACGATGGCGACCTTGATGTCGTGCTCGAGCTGCTTGCGATAGTCGAGTTCGCGGCGCAGCTCCTCGGAGAAGAAGGAGAAATTGCCGCCGCCAAGCTTCTTGGCGGAGTAAAGCGCCAGATCGGCGTGGACCAGCAAATCCCCAGCATTGTCGGCGTCGATCGGATAGACCGCGATGCCGGCGCTGGCGCCTGGGAGAATGGTCGTGCCCTGGAAGACGATCGGCTCGTTGATGTGTGCCAGGATGCGCCGCGCCAGCATATTGATGTCTTCGGTGCCGCCGGCGCCGCCGAGGATCATGACGAACTCGTCGCCTCCCAGGCGCACGCACAGATCCGACGCCCGGCAGGAATCGCGCATGCGCTGTGCCGTGACGACCAGCACATAGTCGCCGGCGGCGTGGCCGAGCGTATCGTTGATCTGCTTGAATCGGTCGAGATCGAGCTGGACGACGGCAAGGCGTTCGCGACGCCGGTGCGTGCCCTTGATCAGCGTGTCGAAATGATCGGTCAGGAACGTGCGGTTGTGCAGGCCGGTGAGGCCGTCATGCACCGCGATGAAGGCCATGGAATTGCGCGCGTCGATCAATTCATGCGTCTTGCGCAGGATGGCGTTCGACATCGGCCTGAAGATGAACAGCGCCACCAGTATGATGACGCCGATTGTGGCGTAGAACAGCGTGCGATGGAGAGCGAGCAGCTTCTCGGAGCGGTCGTCGGCGTCGGCAGTGATGCGCTGGCCGAGCGCGGCGTAGCCCGACAAGGTCGCATTGGCGACAGAGGCGTCGAGATTGACGCGTTCGCCGCCGCCCTTGTAACCGCCATTGCCGCTGAATTGCGATTCATAGGCCGAGATCAGGCGGTCGCCATTGGCGATCAGCCCGACCGAGAAATAGTCGAGGTGGAAGGGCTTGGCGAAAAGGACGCTTTCGATCGACTTCAGGTCAAGCTTGGCCGGCGATTGCGGATCGGCTCCCGTCTGATCGAGCAGCAGGTCGTAGTTCGTCTCGAACTCCGCCGTTGCCTGCTTGAGCGCGCTGACCAGCGCCGGTTGCTTGTCGCGTGAACCGGCACCCGTTGCGCTGGCAAGGAAGACGATGCGCTGCGACAGCGTCTTTTGCGTGCTGACGATGTCGAGCAAGGTGTGGTTGTGCTGCTGGGTGGCCATCATCTGCTGCAGCAGGATGAAGGAAGCTATCACCATGGCCGCAATGATCAGCAGGGCCAGCCAATAGCCAGCCTTGATCAGCAGTATGAGCTTGCCTGAAACGGTTTGCACCGGCTGCTGCGACATTTTCGGGGGCGGCCCTCTCGCCTACGGATTCTTGCCTAAAGATTCTTGTATGAGCACCATTGAACTGCAAACGTTAACAGGACCGGAAATCGACGGCTGCCCGGCGAGGGGCGGCTGTCGAAAGATCGCGAAATGGTTATCGGCTCGTTTAGCGCCATACCGGCATTTGAGCGGTCATCGGCCAGAACCCTTTGTCGTGGTGTCGTTCCTGGGCCGCATGATGATCGACACCGGGGCCGCATCGTGCTGCTTGCCACCGGTCCGGTCGTTTTTGCGATGGATTTTTCGCGCGGACGAGACGACAGTCAGCCCACATCAAACGAGGCCGACCATGACCGCAGCATTCCTCTCCCACATCGACAGCGAGCTCGCGGGGCTCAAATCGGCAGGCCTCTACAAGTCGGAGCGGGTGATCACTTCGACGCAGTCGGCCGAGATCGAGGTCGGCGGCGACAAGGTGCTGAATTTCTGTGCCAACAACTATCTCGGCCTCGCCGACAGCGCCGACTTGCGTGCGGCGGCCAGCCAGGCGCTCGACCGCTATGGCTACGGCATGGCATCGGTGCGCTTCATCTGCGGCACGCAAGAGGAGCACAAGCAGCTCGAGGCGACGATTTCATCCTTCCTCGGCCTGGAAGACACCATCCTCTACGGCTCTTGCTTCGACGCCAATGGCGGCCTGTTCGAGACGTTGCTCGGTGAGGACGACGCGATCATTTCCGATGCGCTGAACCACGCCTCGATCATCGACGGCGTGCGGCTGTCGAAGGCCAAACGCTTCCGCTACGCCAACAACGACATGGCCGATCTCGAGGCGCGCCTGAAGGAAGCCAAGGACTGCCGCTTCCGGCTGATCGCCACCGATGGGGTGTTTTCGATGGATGGCATCATCGCCAATCTCCGGGGTGTCTGCGATCTCGCCGAGCAATACGACGCCATGGTGATGGTCGACGACAGCCATGCCGTCGGCTTCGTCGGCCAGAACGGCCGCGGCTCGGCCGAGCATTGCGGCGTCGAGGGCAGGGTCGATATCATCACCGGGACGCTCGGCAAGGCACTCGGCGGCGCGTCGGGCGGTTATACATCAGGCAAGAGCCAGGTGGTCGACTGGCTGCGCCAGCGCTCACGGCCCTATCTCTTCTCCAACACGCTGATGCCGGCGATCGCCGGCGCTTCGATCAAAGTGTTCGAACTGATCAAAGACGGCGATGGGCTGCGCGACAAACTCTACGACAATGCGGCGCACTTCCGGTCGCAGATGGGCAAACTCGGCTTCACGCTGGCCGGAGCCGATCATCCGATCATCCCGGTGATGCTGGGTGATGCCAGCCTGGCGCAGGAGATGGCGGCGCGCATGCTGAAGCGCGGCATCTATGTCATCGGCTTCTCCTTCCCGGTGGTGCCGAAAGGGCAAGCCCGCATCCGCACGCAGATGTCGGCGGCCCATTCCAGCGCCGATATCGACCGCGCGGTGGAAGCGTTTGCCGCCGTCGGGCGCGAACTCGGCGTCATTTCCTGACAGGCCAGAATCGAAAAGCGATTCCGGATCAAGAGATTCAAGGGACAAAAGCATGTCGAACATGATGAAGGCGCTGGTGAAGGCCAAGGCCGAACCGGGCATCTGGATGGAAGAGGTGCCGGTGCCGGAAATCGGCCCCAACGACGTGCTGATCAAGATCAAGAAGACGGCGATCTGCGGCACCGACGTGCATATCTACAATTGGGACCAGTGGGCGCAGAAGACGGTGCCGGTTCCGATGGTGACTGGTCACGAATTCGTCGGCACCGTTGCCGATTTCGGCACCGCGGTCACCGAATACAAGGTCGGCCAGCGTGTGTCGGGCGAAGGCCACATCGTTTGCGGTCATTGCCGCAACTGCCGCGCTGGGCGAGGGCATCTCTGCCGCAACACGCTCGGTGTCGGCGTCAACCGTCCCGGCGCTTTCGGCGAGTATCTGGCAATCCCGCAGCACAATGTCGTGCCGATCCCCGACGATGTGCCGGACGAGATCGCCGCCATCTTCGATCCCCTGGGCAATGCCGTCCACACGGCACTGTCCTTCGATCTGGTCGGCGAGGATGTGCTTGTCACCGGCGCGGGGCCGATCGGCATCATGGGCGCGCTCGTCGCGCAATGCGTCGGCGCGCGCAAAGTGGTCATCACCGACATCAACCCGGTGCGGCTGGCGCTGGCCAAGAAACTCGGCGTCCAGCATGTCGTCGACGCCTCGAAGGAAAAGCTGCGCGACGTCATGCCGGTGCTCGGCATGACCGAGGGGTTCGACGTCGGCCTCGAAATGTCGGGCGCTGCCCCCGCTTTCCGCGATATGATCGACACCATGAACAATGGCGGCAAGATCGCCATTCTGGGCATCGCGCCGACCGGCTTCGAGATCGACTGGAACAAGGTCATCTTCAAGATGCTGCATCTCAAGGGCATCTATGGCCGCGAGATGTTCGAAACCTGGTACAAGATGATCGCGCTTGTGCAGGGCCCGCTGGATGTCTCCGGCCTCATCACGCACCGCATCGGCATCGACGACTTTCAAGCCGGCTTCGATGCGATGCGCAGCGGCAGTTCCGGCAAGGTGGTGATGGACTGGTAGATGCCGCCCTACCGCAGGATTCTGTTTTTCATCAGCCATTTCACGGAGCGGGGCCACGCGTAGTTCGCACCCATGCGAAGATCAGTAAACCCCTCCGAAACATGTCTCCCGGTTTCGGCGTCAAGGATGCGAATGAACATAGTATGTTCTGTTCGGTTGACGCGCGTTACGACGCCAAGCAAGGCAAGCGACGCGCCGTGCTCCTTGGCAATAGGGCCTTCACAACCAGCGCAGTTGCGCAATCCGTGCGGCGCAGCAGCCTGTGTATCCCTCGCCGGCACATCAATTACTGTAAAACGCCCAGACTGGGAGAGCATGTCCCTCGCAACTTGTGCCGATTCCGACAGATAGCGCCTGTCATATTCATCCGGGGGAATTATTCCTGCCCCGGCGCTCTTATCCTCCAATTCGAAAGGGAACACTTCGATCGACATCGGCTTTGTCTGCTGGGCCTGCGCAAATGTGCAGGTGCCTACAAGCAGCATCACCAGGACACTTAATGTGCGAATGCTCATCGTAGTCCTCCCGTCGGCGTGATGGGCATTATACGCGGCCTGACAACGCAAATCACGATCAAATCGAAGGCAATGCTATGCTTTGGCTGTGGTGGGAGCTCCCACGCAGTCTCGCTCGAACTCTGTCGTTCAGAGTGGTTGGCTTGATCTTGGACTAGCTCGGGACCAGACTGGTCTCCAATGCAGCCAGTCCGCTCGTGATCGCCGCGCGCTCTTCAGCACTTAGTCTTGCCAGCAAATCCCGCTCGAACGCCTTTGCCAGCGGCACCATCTCGCGATAGGCGGCAAGCCCCGTTCCGGTCAGCGTCAGATGTTCGATACGGCGGTCTTTTTCGTCCGGTTTTCGCGTCAGCCAGCGACGCCGTTCGAGCTCGGCGACAGCGCGCGAAACCTTTGTCTTGTGCATGGCCGACTGCTCGCCCAGCGCCGTCGCCGTCATCGTGCCGTGCTGTCCGAGCCCGGCCAGCGTGCGCCATTCGGGACGCGTGAGGCCGTGACGCTCCTTGTATATCCTCGAGAATTCCCGGCTGATGGCCTCGGCAAGCCGGTGGAGCCGGTAGGGCAGGAAGGTTTCCAGTTCAAGGATTTCCATGGTTCCGTACCGGCTAGGCGTCAGAGAATTGATAGTTACATTTTAGATGGTTACAAATGAAACCAGTTTGGTCAATATCGGAGCGCGCTAGGACGCACTGATTGGATCAGGGAGGAAGCGATGGCCTTTTCCTACATGCCGGGTTTCGGCAACGACTTCGAAACCGAGACGCTGCCCGGTTCGCTGCCGCAAGGACGCAACTCCCCGCAGCGGCCGGCCTACGGCCTCTACGCGGAGCAGCTTTCGGGCTCGCCCTTCACCGCCCCGCGCGGCACCAATGAGCGCTCATGGCTCTACCGCATCAGGCCGAGCGTCAAGCACACTGGCCGCTTCAAGCCTGCGAGCTATCCCTTATGGAAGAGCGCGCCCAATGTCGGCGACCATGAACTGGCGCTTGGCCAATACCGCTGGAATCCGGTGCCGATGCCGAAGGAGCCGACCGACTTTATCAAGGGCATGCGCAGCATCACCACGTCAGGCGACGTGCTCGGGCAAACCGGCATGGCGGCACATGTCTATGTCGCCAACAGCTCGATGGCGGACGATCATTTCTTCAATGCCGACGGCGAGTTGCTGGTCGTGCCGCAGGTCGGCGCCTTGCGCTTCGTCACCGAGATGGGCGTCATAGAGCTTCGGCCCGGCGAGATCGCCGTGCTGCCACGCGGTCTGGTCTTCAAGGTCGAGCTGGTCGACAAGGAAGTGCGCGGCTATGTCTGCGAAAACTACGGTGCCAAGCTGACGCTGCCCGACCGTGGCCCGATCGGCGCCAATTGCCTGGCCAATCCGCGCGATTTCAAGACGCCTTGTGCCTGGTTCGAGGAGAAGGAAACGCCTTGCCGGCTGACGGTGAAATGGTGCGGCAATTTCCATGTCACCGAGATCGGTCATTCGCCGCTCGACGTCGTTGCCTGGCACGGCAACTACGCGCCCTACAAATATGATCTGGCGACCTTTTCGCCGGTCGGAGCGCTGCTGTTCGACCATCCCGACCCGTCCATCTTCACGGTGCTGACCGCACCGAGCGGCGAGGAGGGCACGGCCAATATCGACTTCGTCATCTTCCCGCCGCGCTGGCTGGTGGCCGAAGATACCTTCCGGCCGCCCTGGTACCACCGCAACATCATGAGCGAGTTCATGGGCCTGATCCATGGCCAGTACGACGCCAAGGAAGAAGGCTTTGTGCCCGGCGGCATCAGCCTGCACAATCTGATGCTGGCCCATGGGCCGGATGCGCCTGGCTTCGAAAAGGCCTCGCGCGCGGACCTGAAACCGGTCAAGCTCGACAACACCATGGCGTTCATGTTCGAGACCCGATTTCCGCAGATGCTGACCCGCTACGGCGCCGAACTCGAAACCCGGCAGGACAATTACATCGACTGCTGGGCGGATCTGAAGAAGCGTTTCAACGGCACGCCCGAGGGCGACTGGTCTTGAGCACCGAGCCAATGCCGGATCGGTTGGTGCTTTTGGGCTCGAAGGGTGGCCCGGCATTGCGGCCGGGTGGTCCATGGCCGAGCTCGTCGGTGCTGCAGATGGGCGGCCGCTGCATCGTCGTCGATTGCGGCCTTGGCGTCACGCGGGGTCTCGTCGATGCCGGCATCAGCCTGAAATCGCTCGACCTGATCTTCATCACGCATCTGCATTCCGATCACGTGCTGGAGCTAGGGCCGCTGATCCACACCGCCTGGACGGCGGGTCTGGCGACCCCGATCCACGTGTTCGGTCCGCCCGGCACGGATCATTACTGGCAGCGCTTTTGCCAGGCGATGGAGTTCGATATCAAAATCCGCATCGTCGACGAGGGCCGGCCGGATATTCGAGACCTGGTTTCGATCGTCGAATTCGGCGAAGGCCAGGTGCTCGAGCAGGGCGGCTTGACGGTTTCGGCGCTGCGCGTCGAGCATCCGCCGGTGACCGACTGTTTTGCCCTGCGCTTTAAACACGGCGGGAAAAGCGTGGTGTTCTCCGCTGACACGGCCTTCTATCCGCCGCTCGCCGAGTTCGCCCGGAGTGCGGATATCCTCGTCCACGAAGCCATGCTGGAGGAAGGCATCGAGCGGCTGGTGGCCAGGACCGGCAATGGCGCGCGGCTGAAAGGCCACCTGCTCGCCAGCCACAGCTTTGCCGAAGAGGCCGGCAGCATCGCCAGCGATGCCGGCGTCAAGAGACTGGTGCTCAATCATCTCATTCCGGCCGACGATCCCGGGATCGGGGAGGCCGATTGGACTGCCGCTGTCAGGAAAACATGGGCCGGCGACTTGACGATCGCCCGCGACGGCCTTGTTGTGGGCCTAAGCAGCGGGAAAGCTGCACAAGGAGAGGAAATCGCATGAAGCTTGCCACATTGAAGGACGGGACGCGCGACGGAAAACTCGTCGTCGTCTCGCGCGACCTGACACGCTTCACCGACGCCTCGTTCCTGGTGCGCACGCTGCAGGCGGCGCTCGACGACTGGCGCCGCATCGCCCCGCATCTCGCGACAATAGCGGAATCGCTTGAGAACAATGCGGTGCCGGCGGAGCGCTTCCACGAGCATGACGCCCATTCGCCGCTGCCGCGCGCCTATCAATGGGCCGACGGCTCGGCTTACGTGAACCATGTCGAGCTGGTGCGCAAAGCGCGCGGCGCCGAGATGCCGGCGAGCTTCTGGACCGACCCGCTGATCTACCAGGGCGGCTCGGACGCCTTCATTCCGCCACGTGACCCGATCCGCATGGCTGACGAAGGCTTCGGCATCGACATGGAAGGCGAGGTCGCCGTCATTGTCGACGACGTGCCGATAGGCGCCAGTCTCGAAGAAGCAAGGGCAGCGATCCGGCTGGTGATGCTGGTCAATGACGTCACGCTGCGCGCGCTCACCGGACCGGAACTGGCCAAAGGTTTCGGTTTTTTCCAGTCAAAGCCGTCCTCGGCGTTTTCGCCGGTCGCGGTGACGCCGGACGAACTGGGTGACGCCTGGGACGGCGGCAAGGTCAGCCTGCCGCTGCTCGCCGATCTCAACGGCAAGCCGTTCGGCCGCGCCAATGCCGGTGTCGACATGACCTTCGACTTTCCGGCGCTGATCGTTCACGCGGCAAGGACACGGCCATTAGCCGCCGGCACGATCATCGGTTCCGGCACCGTCTCCAACAAGCTCGACGGCGGGCCGGGCAAGCCTGTCTCGGCCGGCGGCGCCGGCTATTCCTGCATCGCCGAATTGCGCATGATCGAGACCATTGTGTCAGGCGAACCCAAAACGCCGTTCCTGCGCTTCGGCGACACGGTGCGCATCGAGATGAAGGACAAGACCGGGCATTCGATATTCGGCGCCATCGAGCAGAAGGTCGAGAAATACGAGAGGTAAGGGCATGACCGGGGTCTATCTGCTGGCCGGTGTCTGGGCACTCGCTATGCTGGCGGTCTTCATCCAGGCGATCCGGCTGAGTTACCGCATCGAGGCGCGCTCGCCCGACCTGACCAACCGCGGCGGCTTTCCGCGCAAGGCGATGATGTTCCACACCATCACCAACATGAAAGTCGCGCGGGATGAGGAGACGCAAGCCATGCGGCGACGCATGAACGGGCTGCTGCTGATCGTTCTTGCCGGATTCGCGATCATGGGGGCAGGCTTGCATCTGGTGCGGGCAGGGGGATGATCTCGTGAACCTGCTCGACCATCTGCGCCGTATGGCCGGCAACAATCTGTGGTCGAACGACCGGCTCTACCGCGCGGTGCTGTCGCTCCAGCCAGGTGAGTTCGAGGCCGAACGCACCAGCTTCTTTCCGTCGATCAAGGCAACGCTCAACCACATCCTTGCGGTCGATCTTCTCTATCTCGATTTTCTCGAAGAGGGTGGTCTCGGTGCTGCCGCCCATGACGACTTCGTGCCCCTCGACGAGCCGGCGGCGTTGTTTGCCGCGCAGGTCGCAGCCGACCGGCGGCTGATCGCCTTTTGCGATAGGCTGTCGGCCGACGATCTCGATCGCCGCGTCATCACCGACCGGCGCGAGGACGGCATGATCCCCGAGCGCATCGGCGATATCCTCGCCCATGTCTTTCTGCACGACATCCATCACCGCGGCCAGGTGCACGCAATGCTTTCGGGCACGTCGGTCAAGCCGCCGCAATTGGATGAATTTCTGCTCTGTTATGATGCGAAGCTGAGGGAGAGAGAGGTCGAGCGGTTGGGTTTGTGAGAGCGACTTGTCTCGCTAATCATCCCAGAGCGACATCATAACGGGCAAAACACGGGTCGGATGTAAGGATTGCTAGGTTCTCCATTTGCGCCTGCGCGATCAGCAGTCTGTCGAATGGATCACCATGATGGTGGGGTAGGCTGCTGACGGCGTTCGCATGCTGCAAAGTGACGGCAAGTGTCTGAAATTGCATTCTGGGAAGCAGCGTTGGCAGATCGTCCGGCGCGTTGAGTTTTCCGATTGAGCGTTTGATGGCAATTTCCCAGACGCTTGCCGCGCTCGCGAACACCACCGCTTCCGAAGCCAAGATAGCGCGGTGGTGCTGGCTGAGACGTGGATCGTCTGAAATCGACCACAGGATGATATGCGTGTCGGCGAGAAACGGGCCGACCGTCATTTCACGTACTCGTCCCATTCGGGACCGAGTTCATCAAAATCGTCCGCAATCCAAATCTTGCCCTTCAAGGCGCCAATACGCGGCAGTGGTTCGGCCGCTGCCGGCGGTACGATGCGCGCGGCCACCTTGCCGTGGCGTGTGAGAACGATCTCCTCGCCGGCTTCCGCGCGGCTGACGAGTTCCGACAACTTGGCCTTGGCCTCGGCGATGGAAACATTCATAGCGCGATCCTTATGACCATAATTTAGGTCATAATTGGTCGCGCCGCAAGAAGCCCGGTTCGAATCTACCTACTCCGCAGCCTGAACCTTGATCACCCCGCGCTTGATCTGGTCCTGCTCGATGGATTCGAACAGCGCGCGGAAGTTGCCCTCGCCAAAACCTTCGTCGCCCTTGCGCTGGATGAACTCGAAAAAGATCGGGCCGATCACGGTCTTCGAAAAGATCTGCAGCAGGATCTTGGTCGTGCCGCCGTCGACGACGCCTTCGCCGTCGATCAGGATACCGTGCTTCTTCATCCGCTCGATCGGTTCGTCATGGCCATTCACGCGGTCATACGACATGTCGTAGTAGGTCTCCGGAGGGCCGGGCATGAACTTCAGGCCGTTCTCGGCCAACCTGTCGGTGGCGGCGTAGATCTCGTCGGTGCCGACAGCGATGTGCTGAATGCCCTCGCCATTGTACTTCTTCAGGTATTCGGCGATCTGGCTAGTCTCGTCCTTGGACTCGTTCAGCGGAATGCGAATCTTGCCGCAGGGCGAGGTGATGGCGCGGCTGACCAGGCCGGTGATCTTGCCGTCGATGTCGAAGAAATGGATCTGCTTGAAGCCGAACAGATTGCGGTAGAAATCCCACCATTTGTCCATATGGCCGCGATAGACATTGTGGGTCAGGTGATCGAGATAGTAGAAGCCGACGCCTTCCGGCCGTGGGTCGCGAGTGCCCAGCCATTCGAACTCGGCATTATAGGCCGAACCCTTCTTGCCGTAGGTCTCGATGAAATAGAGCAGCGAGCCGCCAATGCCGATGATTGCCGGCACGTCGAGCGCCTTGTCGGCGCCTTCGTAAGGCGTGGCTCCCTTGGCAACCGCGTGATCGAAAGCGTGCTTGGCATCGACCACCCGCCAGGCCATAGAGGCAGCACAGGGGCCGTGCTTGTCGACGAATTTCATTGCATGCGAGCCGGGTTCGGCATTGACGACATAGTTGATGTCACCCTGGCGCCAGACCGTGATGTCCTTGGTGCGGTGCTTGGCCACCGCGACATAGCCCATGCGGCTGAACAATTCGGCGAGCTTCTGCGGCTCCGAATGCGCGAATTCGACAAACTCGAAGCCGTCGGTGCCGGCCGGGTTGTCCTTGCTGATCTTGGCGGGCGGGGCGTCGTGCGGGAAGGGACCCATCATATTCCTCCGAAAGCTGGCCTGGCCTGAAAAGACCATTTGACACGATCATAACGCGGAGGAGGCGCACGGTGCTTGCATTCAAACGCTTGAAATGATGATGTCATGCGTGAAGCGTGCACGATGTGAGGAAAAACCATGGATGAAGCGCGCATTGATCAGTTCGACCGCAAGATAATGGCGCTGTTGCAGGGTGATGCGCGGCTGACCAACAATGATCTTTCGGAGCGGGTGAACCTGTCGGCGTCGCAATGCTCGCGCCGCCGCCAGCGGCTGGAGGAGGATGGCTTCATCAGAGGCTATCGTGCCGTTCTCGACCGCGACAAGCTCGGTTTTTCCCTGGTCAACGTCATTTCGGTCACGCTCGCCACGCACAACCGCGACAATGCGCGGCGCTTCGGCGAGCTGGTGGCGCGGCTGCCTGAGGTGCAGGAAGCGCACGCGCTGACCGGTGAGATGGATTACATCCTGAAAGTGGTGACGCCCGACCTGAAATCGCTGTCTGAATTCGTCAACGGCGTGCTGCTGCCGCATGAATCGGTGCAGCATGTGAAGACGGCGATCGTGCTGGAAACGCTCAAGGAAACCGGCGCGTTGCCCATCTAAATCTTGGGCGGATCAATCCTTCGACTGTTGGATCAGCCCATAGAGATTGGTGCAGCGGGCGCCGGAGCGGCAATAGGCGAAGACCGGGCCGTCGAGTTCGTCGAGCGCTTCGGCCTGATCCTCGACATTCTCGGCGGTGATCTGTCCGCTGATCACCGGAATGTAGCGGAAAGCGAGCCCTGCGGCTTCGACCGCCGCCTTGACGGTGTCGGCAGAAGGCTGGCCGGGCTGTTCGTCATCGGGCCGGTTGCAGATGACGCTCTTGAAGCCGGCTTCCTTGATGGCGGCGACGTCCTCAGGCTGGATCTGGCCTGAAACCGAATAGTCCTCGCTGATTTCACGGTATTCCATGGCGGCATCCTCGCAAACTGTCAGGCGGCAGTCTTGCCACTCCCCGACATGGGCGGCAATCCATACCGAAGGAATTCTCTGCCAAATAGACACTGCGTGCCGGAAAATCCAACCGGGCCGATGCGGCCCGGCTGGACAATCCTTCATACTCAGCTGCCGAGAATGGCGCCTTTGATCTGACGGATGTTGTTGTGCATCATGTCGATATAGGTCGCGGCCGAGCCGTCGGGCTGCGACAGCGCATCCGAATAGAGCGTGCCGCCGACCTTGATGCCGGTTTCGCTGGCGATCTGTTCGATCAGGCGCGGGTTGGTGATGTTCTCGACGAAGATCGCAGCCGCCTTGTCCTGCTTCACCTGATTGACCAGTTTGGCGACGTCTGCGGCGGATGGCTCGGAGTCGGTCGAGATGCCTTGCGGGGCGAGGAAGGTCAGGCCGTATGCGTGTTCGAAATAGCCGAAGGCGTCATGCGAGGTGATGACGACGCGCTTGCTCTCCGGGATCGAGGCAATCGCAGTTTTCACTTCACCTTCGACCGCGTCGAGCTTCTTCGTGTAGGCGGCGGCATTGGTCTGGTAGCTGACGCAGCCTTCCGCATCCGCCGCGCAGAAAGCATCGGCGATGTTCTTCACGTAGATCCTGGCATTGGCGATCGACTGGAAGGCGTGCGGATCGGTGACCGTCTTGCCGCCGCCGGTGCCGGCGCCTTCGGCTGCATCGGCATCGGCGAATTCAGGCTTGAAATCGATCGGCGTCACGCCCTTGGTCAAGGTGATGATCGAGGCCTTGGTGGCGCTGGCATCGACCAGCCGCTGCAGAAACCCTTCGAAATGCAGGCCGTTGACCAGCACGATGTCGGCCTTGGCCATGGCCACAGCATCGGCCGGGCTCGGCTCGTAGACATGGGCGTCGCCATCCGGCCCGACGATGGTGGTGACGTCGATGCGGTCGCCGCCGACATTTTTGGCGAAATCGGCAATGACGGTGAAGCTGGCGACCACTTTCAGCGGTGCCGCCAAGGCCGACGATGCGCCAAAGGCGGTTAATGTTATAACGCTCATCGCTAGGGCGGCGTGGATCGATTTCAGCATAGACGGGTCTCCTTCTAGGGGCGGGGATCAGGCCGTTCTGTGACGGTGATGGATGATGCGCGCGCGCAGAATGCCGCGCGTGCCAAACAGGATCGAGGCGAAATAGACGACGCCGGCCGACAGGATGATGGCCGGGCCGGACGGCAGCGACGCGTGATAGGACAAAAGCAGCCCGGCGATGCAGGACGAAAAGCCGATCAGCACCGCCAGCACGCACATCGGCTCGACGCGAACTGTCCAGAAGCGGGCGGCTGCGGCCGGCAGCATCATCAGCCCAACCGACAGAAGCGTGCCGAGTGCCTGGAAGCCGCCGACAAGGTTGAGCACGACAAGGCCGAGGAAGATGAAATGCACCGGACTGCCGAGCC
This sequence comes from Mesorhizobium sp. M7A.F.Ca.US.011.01.1.1, assembly GCF_003998295.1. Taxonomy (NCBI): domain Bacteria; kingdom Pseudomonadati; phylum Pseudomonadota; class Alphaproteobacteria; order Hyphomicrobiales; family Phyllobacteriaceae; genus Mesorhizobium; species Mesorhizobium sp. M7A.F.Ca.US.011.01.1.1. The sequence goes on along the minus strand of NZ_RZRT01000001.1, from coordinate 199,343 downwards.
GACTGACCGAGCGCAGGAACAGCGGGTCGAGGCATTCGGCGACCAGCGCCCGCCAGAAGATGGCGAGGCTGACCAGCGTCACCGCGACGATGCCGCCGATCAGCGTCAGCGCCTCATCGTTGAGCGCCAGCACGGTGCCGAACAGCACATGCATGAGATCGACGCTGGAACCGCGGATCGACACCATCAGCACGCCGATGGCGAGCGAAATCAGATAGAAAGCCGCCATCGAGGCGTCCTCGCGCTGGATGGTGAAGCGCGAGACGGCGCCGGCGCCGAGCGCGACGATGACGCCGGCGATCAGGCCGCCGATGGTCATCGGCAGGATCTCCAAGCCATAGAACAGGAAGCCGGCGGCCGCACCGGGCAGGATGGCGTGCGCCATGGCGTCGCCCGACAGGCTCATCCGCCGCAGCATCAGGAAGACGCCGATAGGGCAGGCGCCGAGCGACAGCATCAGCGAACCGATCAAAGCCCGCTGCATGAAGCCGAAATCGGCGAAGGGCGCGATGACAAGACCGTAAAGCATGTCCATCAGGCAGCCCTCGGTCCGACGCCGTGTTGATGGTCATGGTGATCGTGGCCATGGTGATCGTGACCATGAGCGTCCTCGCCCGGCTCGCACCAGGGCGCATTTTCTTCCCAGGCTTCGTGGAAGCGGCGGGCGCGCAACAGGTTATCAGGCTTCAGCGTTTCCCGGGTTTCGCCCCAGGCGATCGGCTGGCGGGCGAGAAGCAGCGTTTCGGGGAAATTCTGCCGCACCAGATCGAGATCGTGGACGACGACCATGATGGTGCGTTCCTCGCCATGCCAGTGCTTGATCAGCGCAATGAGGTCGCCGACCGTCTTGGCGTCGACGGCATTGAAGGGTTCGTCGAGCAGGATGAGGTCGGCGTCCTGCAACAGGACACGCGCAAACAGCGTGCGCTGCAACTGGCCGCCCGACAGCGTGTCGATCGGCCGCTTCTCGAAACCGCCGAGGCCAACCGCCATCAGCGCCTTGCTGACGTCCTCGCGATCTTGCTTTGTATAGCGGCCTAGCAGGCCGCGCCGTGGCCACAGGCCGAGCGAAACCAGATCCACCACCCGCGCCGGAAAGCTCCGGTCGAGTTCCGACTGTTGCGGCAGATAGGCGGCGCGCACGCCGGGCGCGCGGATGACCTCGCCGGCCATCGGCTTCAGGACGCCGACAATGCCTTTCATCAGCGTCGATTTGCCTGAGCCATTGGCGCCGACCACAGCGGTCAGCGAGCCCTTGCGGATGGTGCCGTCGAGATGATGGATCGCCGGATGGCTGCCGTAGCCAAGCGTCAGGTCGCGGAATGTCAGGCAGGTATTTGTCATTCTGCGATCCGTAGGCGGCGAAATCCGGCTGCTGGCAGCGGCCGACTGGATATGTGATGTTATTACATTAGTCAACAAGCCAATCCGGCGGAATTGCGGCCGCAGGGTCAACTTGCCGTGTTTGCACATCCATATGCCGTTGGCCCAAGGGGATTCGACCTGACGATCTTGCCCGAAGCCGGTCGCGACTCTAAAGAAGCGCAACCGCCACAGGAAGGAACCATCCAATGAGCATTCGTCGCATCGATGTTGGCCCGCGCATGAGCCAGATCGTCATCCATGGCAATACCGTCTATCTGGCTGGTCAGGTCGGCCAGCCAACCGGCAACGTCGCTTCGCAGACCAGGGACATCCTGGCGGCCATCGACGACCTGCTGGCCAAGGCCGGTTCCGACAAGACCAAGATACTGCAGGCGATCATCTGGCTGGCCGACATGAGCACCTTTGCGGAGATGAACGCGGAGTGGGACAAGTGGGTGCCGCAGGGCAACACGCCGGCCCGCGCCACCGGCGAAGCAAAGCTCGCCACCCCGGAATATCTGGTCGAGATCATTATTACCGCCGCGATCTGAGTTTTTCACCCTCCCCCTTGTGGGGAGGGTCGCTGCGAAGCAGCGGGGTGGGGGCGGCGCCGCACCCCCACCCCGTTTCGCCACATTGCTTCGCAATGCCGGCTCGCTGAGCCTCCCACAAGGGGGAGGGTGAAGAAAGACTACCCTTGCGGCCTGAACCTTGCCACCAGCGTGTGGCTCTCGGCCGCGTAGGTAAAGCGCACATGGGTGACCGGATGTTCGGCGCTCCATGTCCGTCGCTCTACCACCAGGCATGGCGCGCCGGCTTCGATGTCAAGTGAGGCCGCTATATGCCTGTCGGCGGCGACAGCGCGAATCCGGTGCTCGGCTTCGCTCCACGGCACGCGGCCGATCAGCCATGGCCCTGGCGCTATGGCCAGGAATTCCTCATCGGCTGCTTCAGGCACGGCGGTGAGGTTGATCAGCCGCTGCTCATGCGCGAACGGCCGCTCGCCGGCGAAATGCCCGCATTCCAGCGCCAGAACCGGTCCGGCCAAGCCCAATTCCAGCGAGGCGCGGTCCCCGGCGCTGCTGCGCCTTTTGTGTCGCATCACGCGCTCGTAGCGATAGGGCAGACCGAGCGCTTCGACCTCGATGCGGATATCATGGATTTCCAGCACCGCCGCTTGCGACTGCGGCCGGCGCACAAAGCTGCCTGAGCGGCGGCGGCGTTCGATCAGCCCGGCCTTGGCAAGCTGTGACAGCGCCTTGTTCACCGTCATGCGCGAGCAATTGTATTGCACGCTCAATTCGTGCTCGAACGGGATGCGATGGCCGGGCGCCCAGGCCCCGGACGTGATCTTCTCGCTAATGTCGGTCAGGATGCGCTGGTGCAGCGAGCCGCCGCCTTCCGCTTCCACTGTGCCGGCCATGCTCATGCCGAAAGCGCCCTCATGACGTTGCGAAAACGCTCAGCAATGGCCTCTCGCTTCGCATGCCTGCCGCCGCTGACCTGTTTGAGCCCATGCACCCAGACGCAGTCGACCTTGCTGCCATTGGCGAAGATCCAGGCGTCGAGAATTGCGTCGCCGGTCTTGCCGGCCAGCGAGGGATTTTTGGGATCGAGCGAGACGAGATCGGCCGAGGCGCCGGCGGCGATCGCGGAAGCACCGGCGCCAAGCGCGACGCTGCCGCCGTCGAGTGCGGCGTCGAACAGCGCGCGGCCGGTCGAGCCGCCGGCGACCGCCAGCACATTGCGGGCGCGGTGGGCGAGGCGCTGCGAATATTCGAGCTGGCGCAACTCGTCGGGGAGGCCGATGAGCACGTTGGAATCGGAGCCGACGCCATAGCGGCCGCCATGTTCCCTGAACAGTGGCGCGGCAAAAGTGCCGTCACCGAGATTGGCCTCGGTGATCGGGCACAGGCCGGCGATGGCGCCGCTCCTGGCCATACCAACGGTTTCCGCATCGGTCATGTGCGTGGCGTGGATCAGGCACCAGCGCTTGTCGACCTTGGCATGGCCAAGCAGAAACTCCACCGGCCGCGCGCCGGACCAGGCAAGGCAATCCTCGACCTCTTTCACCTGCTCGGCAATGTGGATGTGGATAGGCCCATCCGGCGCTAGGGCAGTCACTTCAATCAGTTCTTCCGGTGTCGCGGCGCGCAAACTGTGCGGAGCGACGCCGACGACAGCCTGACTCAGTGCACGAACCGATTCGCGGCATTTCTCAACAAGCCGCGAGAACCGATTCACATCGTTGATGAATCGCCGCTGGCCTTCGTTTGGCACGGCACCGCCGAAAGACGAGTGCGCATAAAACACCGGCAGCAGCGTCAGGCCGATACCCGTCTCATTGGCCGCGGCCACGATGCGTTCGGCCATCTCGGCGAGGTTGGCATAGGGTTTTCCATCGCGGTCGTGATGCAGATAGTGAAATTCGCCGACGCGGGAAAAACCGGCCTCCAGCATCTCGACATAGAGCTGCGCTGCAACCGCCTCGACCTGATCGGGTGTCATCGACAGGGCAAAACGGTACATCACCTCTCGCCAGCTCCAGAAACTGTCGGCGGAGGGGCCGCGAAGCTCGGCAAGGCCGGCCATGCCGCGCTGGAAGGCGTGGCTGTGCAAATTGGGCATGCCGGGCAACAGGATCGCGTGGCGTTCGTCGTCGGCTGTCGCAGGGGCACCAGGCTGAACGGCTGTAATGCGTCCCTCGGCCAGGGTGATCCGCACATTATCGCGCCAGCCATTGGGAAGGAGCGCCTGTTCCGCAAAGATCGCTGCCACTTTTCTCTCCGGTTCTCTGTCTCTCATGCGATGATGGCACTTGCAGTGCGTTTCGATATGTATATACATAATCGTCATCGATTGAAACGGAAAAGATGATGGCTGGACGACAGAGCAAAAGCCGGGCAGGGGATCTTCGTCTGTGGCGCAATGCGCGGCTCGCGACCATGGCCGAAGGGTCTGCCGGACTTGGCATCGTCGAACACGGCGCGGTCGCTTCGCGTGACGGCCGCATTGTCTATGCCGGCCCCGAGTCGGAGCTGCCCCCAACACTTGCCCAGGGCGTCGAGACGATCGATTGCGAGGGCCGCTGGATCACACCCGGCCTGATCGACTGCCACACCCATCTGGTCCATGCCGGCAACCGCGCCAACGAATTCGAGATGCGGCTGGCCGGCTCCACCTATGAAGAGGTCGCCCGGGCCGGCGGCGGCATTGTCTCCTCGGTCAAGTCGCTGCGCGCCGCCAGCGAAGACGAACTGGTCACTCAATCGCTGCCGCGCCTCGATGCGCTGATCGCCGAAGGCGTGACCACCGTCGAGATCAAGTCCGGCTATGGCCTCGACCTCGAAAACGAGAAGAAGTCGCTGCGTGCCGCCCGCCAACTGGGCGAGCAACGGCCGGTGACGATCCGCACGACCTTCCTCGGCGCTCACGCGCTGCCGCCGGAAGCCAAGGGCGACAAGGACGCTTTTATCGATCTGGTCGCCAATGAGATTCTTCCATCGGTTGCCGCCGAGGGACTGGCCGATGCCGTCGACGGTTTTTGCGAGGGCATCGCCTTTTCGCCGGAACAGATGGCGCGCGTCTTCGATGCGGCCAAGGCGGCCGGCCTGCCGGTCAAGCTCCATGCCGACCAACTGTCCAACCTGCATGGCGCCGAACTCGCCGCCCGCTATGGTGCGCTGTCGGCCGATCATCTCGAATACACCGATGAGGCAGGTGCAGCGGCGATGGCCAAGGCCGGAACCGTGGCGACGATCCTGCCCGGCGCCTACTATTTCATTCGCGAAACCAAGAAGCCGCCGATCGGCCTGTTTCGCCAGCACGGCGTCAAGATGGCTGTCGCCACCGACAACAATCCCGGCACCTCGCCGCTGACCTCACTGCTTTTGACCATGAACATGGCCGCGACCCTGTTCGGCCTGACCGTCGATGAATGCCTTGCCGGCGTCACCCGCGAGGCCGCCCGCGCGCTTGGTTTGCTGGGGGAAACCGGCACGCTCGAGGTCGGAAAGTCCGCCGACCTGGCGATCTGGGACATCGAGCGCCCCGCCGAACTCGTCTACCGCATGGGCTTCAACCCGCTGCATGCCCGCACCTGGAGAGGACAATGACCGAACTGACCCTGAAGCCCGGCAATGCGACGCTGGCCGACTGGCACGCCATCTATCGTGGCGCCGTGCCCAAGCTGGACAACGCCTGCCGGCCAAAGATCAAGGCGAGCGCCGAGGCCGTCGCCAGGATCGTCGCCAAGGGCGAACCGGTCTATGGCATCAACACCGGTTTCGGCAAACTGGCCAGCGTCCGCATCCCGGCCGAGGATCTCGAGACCTTGCAGCGCAACATCGTTCTGTCGCACGCCGCCGGCGTCGGCGAGCCGATGCCGGTTGCTGTCTGCAGGCTGATGATGGCGCTGAAGCTCGCCAGCCTGGCGCAGGGCGCGTCCGGCGTGAGGCCGCAAACCATCGAATTGCTGGAAGCAATGCTGGCCAACGACGTCATCCCGGTGGTGCCGGCGCAGGGTTCGGTCGGCGCCTCCGGGGACCTTGCCCCGCTGTCGCACATGACCGCGGTGATGATCGGCGTCGGCGAATGTTTTACCCCGCATGGCCGTTTCCCGGCCAAGGTCGCCTTCGTCTCACATGGACTGGAGCCGGTGACACTGGGCGCCAAGGAAGGCCTGGCGCTGCTCAACGGCACCCAGTTTTCGACCGCCTATGCGCTGGCCGCCTTGTTCGAGGCCGAAGTGCTCTATCAATCGGCGCTGGTCGCTGGTGCCCTATCGACCGACGCGGCAAAAGGTTCTGACGCCCCCTTCGATCCGCGCATCCATGTGCTGAGAAAGCATCCCGGCCAGATCGAGGCGGCCGACGCCCTGCGCAATCTGATGGCCGGCAGCGCCATCCGAGAATCGCACCGGGTTGGTGACGAACGCGTGCAGGATCCGTACTGCCTGCGCTGCCAGCCTCAGGTGATGGGCGCTGCACTGACCGTGCTGCGCCAGGCGGCCGACACGCTAGGCACCGAAGCCAACGGCGTTACCGACAATCCGCTGATCTTCGCCGAGGACGACACCGCACTTTCCGGCGGCAATTTCCACGCCGAGCCGGTGGCCTTCGCCGCCGACATGATCGCGCTCGCGGTCTGCGAGATCGGCTCGCTGTCGGAACGCCGCATCGCCATGCTTGTCGATCCGGCACTGTCCGGCATGCCGGCCTTCCTCACGCCGAAGCCCGGTCTGAACTCCGGCTTCATGATCCCGCAGGTGACGGCGGCGGCTCTCGTCTCGGAAAACAAGCAGAAAGCCTATCCGGCCAGCGTCGATTCGATTCCCACATCGGCCAACCAGGAAGACCATGTTTCGATGGCCGCGCACGGTGCGCGCCGGCTGATCGGCATGGTCGAGAACGCCACCGCGGTGATCGGCATCGAATTGCTGGCCGCGGCGCAAGGCTGCGATTTCCACGCACCGCTGGCCTCGAGCGACGCCCTGGAGGCGGTGCGCAAGCTGGTCCGGGCCGAAGTGCCGCATCTCGACAATGACCGCCACTTCCACCCCGATATGGAAAAAGCCATCGCCATGGTGCGCAGTGGTGCGGCCATCAAGGCCGCCGGCGGTGTGGCTCTGCCGTCGATTTCGGGAGCGATGTGATGGCAAGCGCGCCCTGGCTGACGGTCACGCCCGGCACAGCCCCGTTGCTGGTGTCGATACCACATACCGGCATCGACCTCGCCGGCCTTGAGAATCGGCTGGTCTCGCCCTGGCTCGGCCGCCGCGACTGCGATTGGTGGATCGATAATCTCTATGACTTTGCCGCCGGCCTCGGGGCGACGGTGGTGCACACCGCGATCTCGCGCACCGTCATCGACGTCAACCGCGATCCCTCCGGTGCCTCGCTTTACCCCGGCCAGGCGACGACCGGCCTTTGCCCGACCGAGACTTTCGATGGCGATCCGCTCTATCGCGAGGGCGAAGAACCCGGGCCGTCGGAGATCGACGAACGTCGCGAGAAATTCTTCGTGCCCTACCATGCCGCCTTGCAGGTCGAGATCGACCGGTTGCGTGGCTTGCACGAAAAGATCGTGCTCTATGACTGCCACTCGATCCGTTCAGTGCTGCCGCGCCTCTTCGAAGGCACGCTGCCGGTTTTCAATCTCGGCACCAATGACGGCAGGAGCGCCGATCCGACGCTGCAGGCGATGGTCGGCCAGATCATGGCCGAAACCGGTGAAACCTCTGTCATCAACGGCCGCTTCAAAGGCGGCTGGATCACACGCCATTTCGGCCAGCCGCAACAAGGTGTGCATGCGCTGCAGATGGAACTCTCCAACCGCATCTATATGCGCGAGCCAGATGGCAAGGGTACGCCGGACAATTGGCCGGTGCCCTATGACGCCGAGTTCGCAGCACCGATCCGCGCCACGCTGCGGAAAATCCTCGAGACCGCGACATCCTGGGCGCGCGTCTGACATCAGGTCCTTTTATGGAGTGACGCCATGAACAATCCTCGCCACAACATCCGCGAAGTCCGCAGCCCGCGCGGCACCGAAATCACCGCGCGCTCCTGGCTGACGGAAGCGCCGCTGCGCATGCTGATGAACAATCTCGACCCGGATGTTGCAGAAAATCCCAACGAGCTGGTCGTCTATGGCGGCATCGGCCGGGCGGCGCGCACCTGGAACGACTTTGACCGCATCGTCGCCTCCTTGAGGACGCTGGCCGATGACGAGACTTTGCTGGTGCAGTCCGGCAAGCCGGTCGGCGTCTTCCGCACCCATCCCGACGCCCCACGCGTGCTGATCGCCAACTCCAATTTGGTGCCGCACTGGGCGAATTGGGAAAAGTTCAACGAGCTCGATAAGAAGGGCCTGATGATGTACGGCCAGATGACGGCCGGCTCGTGGATCTACATCGGCACGCAAGGCATCGTGCAGGGCACCTACGAGACCTTCGTCGAGGCCGGCCGCCAGCACTATGGCGGCAATCTCCGGGGAAAATGGATCCTGACCGGCGGTCTCGGCGGCATGGGTGGCGCCCAGCCGCTCGCCGCCGTCATGGCCGGCGCCTGCTGCCTGGCGATCGAATGCAATCCGGACTCGATCGATTTCCGCCTGCGCACCCGCTACGTCGACGAGCGCGCCGACACGCTCGACGAGGCGCTGGAAAAGATCGAGCGCTGGACCAAGGCCGGGGAGGCGAAATCGGTCGGCCTGCTTGGCAATACGGCCGAGATCGTGCCGGAGATGTTCAGGCGTGGCATTCGCCCCGATATGGTCACCGACCAGACCTCGGCGCATGATCCCATCAACGGCTACCTGCCGAAGGGCTGGACGATGGCCGAGTGGCGCGAGAAGCGCGTCAGCGACCCCAAGGAAGTCGAGAAGGCAGCCCGCGCCTCCATGCGCGAACATGTCGAGGCGATGGTGGCGTTCTGGAACGCCGGCGTGCCGACGCTCGACTATGGCAACAACATCCGCCAGGTGGCCAAGGAGGAGGGGTTCGAGAACGCTTTCGCCTTCCCCGGTTTCGTGCCGGCCTATATCCGTCCGCTGTTCTGCCGCGGCATCGGCCCCTTTCGATGGGCGGCCCTGTCGGGCGATCCGGAGGATATCTACAAGACCGACGCCAAGGTGCGCGAACTGACGCCCGGCAATACCCATCTGCACAATTGGCTCGACATGGCGCGCGAGCGCATTGCCTTTCAAGGGTTGCCGGCGCGCATCTGCTGGGTCGGCCTTGGCGACCGCCACAGGCTCGGCCTCGCCTTCAACGAAATGGTGGCCAAGGGTGAGCTGAAGGCGCCTGTCGTCATCGGTCGCGATCACCTCGATTCCGGCTCGGTCGCCTCGCCGAACCGCGAAACGGAATCCATGAAGGACGGCTCGGACGCCGTGTCCGACTGGCCGCTGCTCAACGCGCTGCTCAACACAGCGTCGGGTGCCACCTGGGTGTCGCTGCACCATGGCGGCGGCGTCGGCATGGGCTTCTCGCAGCACGCCGGCATGGTGATCGTCGCCGACGGCACGCGCGAAGCGGCCAGGCGCCTGGAGCGGGTGTTGTGGAACGATCCGGCGACCGGTGTCATGCGCCACGCCGATGCCGGCTACGACATTGCCGTCGAGTGCGCCAAGGAGCACCAGCTCAACCTGCCCGGCATTCTCGGGTGATTGGCTGAGCCGATGCGCATCCTGCGGGCAGCCGAATACCGGTCGATGCCGTGGAAGAACGGCGGCGGCGTGACGACGGAAATCGCCGTTTCGCCTGGGGGTGCCGGGCTCGACGATTTCGACTGGCGCGTGTCGATGGCGCGTGTCGAATTGAGCGGTCCTTTCTCGCAATTTGCCGGGATCGATCGCACCCTTGCCGTGCTCGAAGGCGAGGGCATCGTCCTCGAGATCGCCGGCCACCCGCCGACATCCATAAACAGGACGACTGCCCTGTTTTCTTTCCCTGCCGACGTGCAGACCTCGGCCGCGCTGATCGGCGGACCGATCACTGATCTCAATGTCATGACCCGCCGAAGCCGGATGACGCATTCGGTCGAACGCCTGGTGATTTCGGCCCCCGTGGAAATCCGGACTGAAGCCGGCACAACGCTGATCCTGTGCTTGAACGGCGACGTCAGCGTGCCCGCCGCTGAACCGGTTCGCCTCGGGCCGCTCGACACGCTGCGGTCCGGTCCGGTCAGCACCGGCCTGCTCGTCCAGCCCGCCCATGAGGCAACGCTGTTCGTGATCCGGATCTGCGCCATCGCCGGCAACGATTAACGCTTGTTTCCAAACATGATCGCGGTACCGGCGAAATATAGCGTAAGCTGCTGGCGGCATCACGAAAAAGCCTGAATCCTCTCCGCCGATCTGGCTTGGCGGGAAGTGGGGTGCTTGTCTTTGAGTTTTGCTGAGAGACGACGCCCTGTCGCGGTGCGGAAACAAACTTTTCGGCAAGTGGGGTTTATGCAACCAATTGCATTTGACCTGGTTTTAGGGCCATTGCCGTGGCGGTGACGCCGTTCAGTGCCCGCTTACGGAATTTTCAATGAATATTCAGACGAATCCTGCCCAAATCGAGAAGACAAGCGCAAGCTTCCCGGCCATTACCGAAGAGCCGATCCGTTCCAATTACCTGCCCGAAGAGCGCCTTCGGCTGCTTGGCGAAAGCCTGGCAAAAGGCGACCTCACGGACCTGTTCGGCCTGACGCCCTTTGATTTTCAGGCCCGTATCCGGGACAGCGCCAAGAAGATTTTGGAAGTCTACCGGTCGACCAATGCTGCGCAGGCGAGGGGCGAGACGATCACGCCGGCGGCACAATGGCTGCTCGACAACAATTACTTGGTCGAAGAGACCATTTTCCAGGTCAAGCGCGACCTGCCGCGCCGGTTCTATCGTCAGTTGCCGACGCTGAAACTGCCTGACAACGGCACTGTGCCGCGCGCGTTGGCGCTGGCCTGGACCTATGTGGCGCATTCGGACAGTTCCGTTTCGGCGACGATGTTCAAGTCCATCGTCCAGGGTTTCCAGTCGGTCGAGCCGCTGAAGATCGGCGAACTCTGGGCGCTGCCTTCGCTGTTGCGCTTCGTCCTGATCGAAAATCTCCGCCGGCTGGCCGTCAGGGTCAATCGCACCCGCCAGATGCGCCAGATCGCCAACGATGTGGCCGACAAGGTCCTGGCCACCGACGACAGCGCCGACCGGCAGTCGATCCTGTCCAACTTCAGCGCCCACGCGCAGGACACCACCTTCGCCACCCAACTGCTCTATCGCTTGCGCGATGGATCGCAGAATGCCGGCAAGGCTCTGGAATGGCTGGAAGGCGAGCTTGAAAAGACCGGCTCCGATGCCGAGGAAATCATCATTTCCGAACATCACACGCTGTCCAGCGGCAATGTGACGACGGGCAACATCATCCGCGGCCTGCGCCTCATCAACGACGTGGATTGGACGGTGTGGTTCGAAGGCGTCAGCCGCATCGACACCGTGCTGCGCGAGCGCACCGATTTCGCCGCGCTCGACTTCTTCTCGCGCGATCAGTACCGGACCGCGATCGAGGAATTGGCGCGCCGCTCGAACCTTTCGGAATATCGCGTTGCCGAGAAGGCCATCGAGTTGGCCGGCCACGCCGCCAGCGATGGTGACGGCGACGTCGTTTTAACCGGGTCCGCCCACACCGATGTCGGCTTCTTTCTCGTCGGCCCACGCCGGCTAGAGCTGGAGAAGGCGATCGGCTATCGGCCCACCATCAGCCAGACGGTCAAGCGTGCCTTCCGCAAGACCGGGTGGCTCGGCATCGTCGTACCCGTCTTTGCGCTGACGGCCCTGCTTCTCGTCCTCTCCGGCAACGCGCTTGCCAATCTTGGCCTGTCGGTGCCCTCGATCGCCCTCATGCTGGCGCTTTTTGCCGTGCCGGCCAGCGAGGGCGCGCTCGCCTTCTTCAACACGGTCGTATCGCTGTTCCTGAAACCGACGCGTCTCGTCGGCTACGATTACCGGCACGGCGTTCCGCCCGAGGCGCGCACGCTGGTGGTGGTGCCGTCGCTGATCGGCTCGCGCGACGATGTCGAGGAAAACATCCGCAACATCGAGGTGCATCATCTCGCCAACACGGCCGATGAAATCCATTTCGCGCTGCTGTCGGACTGGCCAGACTCGAAGACCGAGATCGATGCGGCGGACACCGAAATCCTCGAATTCGCGCGTACCGAAATCGCTCGTCTCAACGCCCGCTATCCGTCCGAAGGCGCGCCCCGTTTCTACATCCTGCACCGGCGCCGGCTCTTCAACGCGGCGCAAGGGGCCTGGATGGGCTGGGAGCGCAAGCGCGGCAAGCTGCACGAGCTCGATCTTCTGCTGCGCGGCGACAGCGACACCACGTTCCTGCCGCTCGACGTGCCGCTGCCGGAGAACGTCGTCCATGTGATGACGCTCGATGCCGACACGCGCACCACCCGTGACGCGGTCGCCACCCTCGTGGGCAAGCTCTGCCACCCGCTCAACCGGCCGCATTTCGATGCCAGCAAGCGCGTCGTCACCGCCGGCTACGCGATCCTGCAGCCGCGCATCACCGCGTCGCTGACATCAGGCGACGATGCGTCGTTCTTCCAGCGGGTGTTTTCGGCCAATCGCGGCCTCGACCCTTATGTCTTTGCCGTGTCCGATCTCTATCAGGACGTCTTCGGCGACGGGTCCTTCACCGGCAAGGGCCTCTATCATGTCGACGCCTTCGAGGCCGCGCTGCAGGGCCGCATCGAGGAAAACACCATCCTCAGCCACGATCTGCTGGAAGGCGCGCTGGCGCGCGCGGCGCTGGTCACCGACGTCGAACTGGTCGAGGACTATCCGACCCGATACTCGGTCGACGCCTCGCGCCACCATCGCTGGGCGCGCGGCGACTGGCAGCTGCTCGGCTTCATGCTCGATCCGCGCTCCGGCGTGCCGGCGCTGTCGCGCTGGAAGATGATCGATAATCTGCGCCGCTCGCTGACGCCGATCTTCTGGGTGATGGCGGCGATCGCCGGCTGGACGCTGCTGCCCTTCACGCAGGCCGCGCAATGGCAGGCCCTGCTGATCCTCAGCCTGTTCATGGCGCCGACATTCGACATCGTCAACGCCATCCTGCCCAAGAGCGGCGACCAGACGCCGCGCGGCCATTTCTCGGCCCTGGCGCGCGACGTCGCCTTCGGCACCGCCATGGTGGCACTGAAGATCGTGCTGATGGCGCACAACGCCTGGATGATGGGCGATGCCATCGTGCGCACGCTCTACCGGCTCTTCGTCAGCCGCCAGAACCTTTTGGAATGGCGCACCGCCTCGCAGGCGCACAAGGCGGGCGACAACGATGTCGGTTCCTATTACGGCATGATGTATGGCGCCGTGATCATCGGCTTCGTCGGCCTTGCCATTCCGGTGCTGGCCGATTCGACCGGCGCCTTCGTCGCCTTCTTCTTCGCCCTGTTCTGGATTGGCTCGCCGGCCATCGCCAGCTGGATCAGCCGTTCGGCTGAAACCGAGGATCGGCTGCGCATATCGCAGGCCGACATCCACACGCTGCGCACGGTGGCGCGGCGCACGTGGCACTATTTCGAAAGCTTCGTGACGGCAGAACACCACCATCTGCCGCCCGATAATTTCCAGGAAAGCCCGGCGCCGGTGGTGGCGCCACGCACCTCGCCGACCAATATCGGCGTCTACCTGTTGTCCGTCGTTTCCGCCCGCGACTTCGGCTGGATCAGCCTGTCCGACGCCATCACCCGCATCGACGCCACCATGGCGACGATCGAGGGCATGCCGCGTGAGCGCGGTCACCTCTTCAACTGGTACGACACGACGACACTGAAGCCGCTCTATCCGCTTTACATCTCGGCTGTCGACAGCGGCAATCTCGCTGGCCATCTGGTGGCGGTGGCGGCGGCCTGCGCCGAATGGGCCGAAGCGCCCTCCGTCCATCTCCAGGGCGATTTCGAAGGCATTCTCGACACAGTCACCATCCTCAGCGAAAGCCTCGATGATTTGCCCGACGACCGCCGTCAGTTGCGCCCGCTGCGCCAGCGTCTCGCGGACCGTCTCGACGGCATGCGGCGCGCTGTCGACACCATCAAGGCGCAGCCCGAAATGGCGTCGATCCGCACCATCAACCTGGCTGTGCTGGCCGGCGAGATCCGCAAATTGGCCACCGCCATCCATACCGAGGCCGTGTCGCCCCAGAGCGACGTCATCGTCGACTGGGCGGCAAGGCTGGAAGCCACCTGCGAAGCGCACGTCCATGACGCGCACAGCGACGACAATGCCGTCGAGGCGCTGCGTGCCAAGCTGCTCACCTTGCGCGAGCGCACGCGCCGCTACGCCTTCGAGATGGATTTCTCCTTCCTGATGCGGCCGGAGCGCAAGCTGTTGTCGATCGGTTACCGGGTCGAGGAGCACCAGCTCGACGAAAGCTGCTACGACCTTCTGGCTTCCGAAGCGCGGCTGACCAGCCTGTTCGCCATCGCCAAGGGCGACCTGCCGACCGAGCACTGGTTCCGGCTTGGCCGGCCGATCGTCGAAATCGGTTTCCAGGGCGCCCTGATGTCCTGGTCCGGCTCGATGTTCGAATATCTGATGCCGCCGCTGGTGATGAAGGAGCCGCAGGGCTCGATCCTCAACCAGACCAGCAAGCTGATCATCAAGCGCCAGATCCAGTATGGCCGTCAGAAGAACGTGCCGTGGGGCATTTCGGAGGCCGCCTACAATGCGCGCGACCGCGAACTGACCTACCAATACACAAATTTCGGCGTTCCAGGCCTCGGGCTGAAGCGCGGCCTTGGCCAGAACACGGTGATCGCGCCTTACGCCACCATACTCGCGGCCCAGTTCAATCCGCGTGAAGCCGTGCTGAATCTCGCCCGATTGCGGGAGATCGGGGCGCTTGGCCGCCACGGCTACTACGATGCCGTCGACTTCACGCCGCAGCGCGTGCCGGAAGGCACGGATCACGTCGTCGTCCAGAACTACATGGCCCACCATTCGGGCATGTCGATCGCGGCGGTTGCCGACGCGATCTTCGAAGGTCGCATGCGCGACCGCTTCCACAGCGACCCGGTCATCGAATCGGCCGAACTCTTGCTGCAGGAGAGGGCGCCGCGCGACATCCCGACCGCGACCGTCAGGACCGAGGCCGACGAACGCTCCAAGGACGAGACCGAAGTCGACAGCCCCGACACCCGCATCGTGCTCAATCCGCTGCAGTCGCTGCGGTCGACCAACGTCATGTCGAACGGCCGCTATTCGGTGATGGTCACCGCGACCGGCTCGGGCTACAGCCGCTGGGGCGATCTCTCCGTCACACGCTGGCAGCCGGATCCGACCGAGGACCGGCTCGGCTCCTACATCTTCCTGCGTGACGCAGGCTCAGGTGACTGGTGGTCGGCTACAGCCGAACCGAAGCGCGCCGCCGAGGAAAAGGTGCAGACCTTGTTCTCCGACGACAAGGCGAGCTTCGTCAAATCGGTGGGCACGTTGCGCTCCGAGGTCGAATGCATCGTCATCTCGGAAGGCAATGGCGAGGGCCGTCGGGTGACGCTCTACAATGACGGTCCGTCCGACCGTCACATCGAAGTGACCTCCTTTGCCGAACTGGTGCTCGGCCTGGAGGCGTCCGACAACGCGCATCCGGCCTTCTCGAAGATGTTCGTGGAAACCGAAATCTCTGCGAACAACGCGGCGATCTTCGCCACGCGGCGCAAACGCGAGACCAGCGAGCCCGATATCGCCATGGTGCATTTCGTCACCGATCCGTCCGGATCGGCGCGCGATGCCGAGGCTGAGACCGACAGGCGCGCCTTCATCGGCCGTGGCCGTACCATCGTCGATGCGGCCGCTTTCGACCCGGGCGCCAGGCTGGGCGGCCATTCAGGCTTTACGCTCGATCCCGTCGCCTCGCTGCGCCGCCAGGTGCGCGTGCCGGCCAACAAGAAGATATCGCTGACCTTCTGGACCGTCGTCGGCGCTGGCCGCACCGAGCTGGACGAAGCCATCGCCCGCCTCGACCATCCGGAGAGCTTTGCCCGCCAGGCCATGCTTGCCTGGACGCGCAGCCAGGTGCAGACCCGCCATATGGGCCTCAGCCTGACCGATGCCGCCAACGTGCAGAAGCTGGCGCGCTACCTGATCTATCCGGATCCGTTCCTGCGTCTTCCCGCAGAATCCATCGCCTCCGGGCTGGGCAAGCAGTCGAGCCTGTGGCCGACAAGCATTTCCGGCGATTTCCCGATCTTCCTGGTCAGGATCGGCGACGTCGCCGATCTCGAAATCGTTGCCCAGGCGCTGCGTTTCCAGGAATATATGCGCACCCGCGGCATGATGATCGACTTCGTCGTCGTCAACGAGCAGGCGTCCTCCTATGTCCAGGACCTGCAACGGGCGGTCGAGACGCTGTGCGAAAACAGCCGCCTGCGCGGCAAGGAGCTCGGACCGCGCCAGCACATTTTCGCGGTGCGCCGCGACCTCATGGACGAGACCACCTACAAGACGCTGCTCGCTGTCGCCCGGGTGGTCCTGCACACGCGCAACGGCACTATCTTCGACCAGATCGAGCGCGCCGAGGCGGCGGCTCTGCAGGCGCGGGACGCCCTGGCAGCATTGCCGATTCCGCGTGAATTGCCATCGCCGACACCCACGACGCATACCCCTGCCTCGCAGGCGGTGGCCAATGCCGGCGCCGATGGAAGCGGACTCAGCCAGTGGAACGGCTTTGGCGGTTTCGACGGCGACGGGCGGCACTATGTCGTGCGCCTGGCCGGCCGGCGCACGACGCCGCAGCCGTGGATCAACGTCGTCTCCAACGCCTCGTTCGGCTTCCACACCTCCGCCGAGGGGGCTGCCTTCACCTGGAGCCGCAACAGCCGCGACTATCAGCTGACGCCATGGTCGAACGATCCGGTTTCGAACCGGCCGGGCGAGGGGCTCTACATCTACGATCAGGCCAGCGGCAAGGCGTTCTCGCCGCTCGCCGCCATGGTGCGCGATCCCTCGATGACCTACGAGGCCTGGCATGGCCAGGGTTTCTCGACCTTCCGCTCGAAGCGCGGGCCATTGTCGATGGATCTTACCCATGTCGTCGATCCGGTCGATCCCCTGAAGATTTCGCGGCTGCGCATCCAGAATTCCGGCTCGGTGCCGGCGCGGCTGCGTGTCTATGCCTATGCCGAATGGGTGCTCGGCGGACACCGGTCGCGCACGGCGGCAACCATCGTCCCGTCGCGGGATGCCGCCAGCGGGGCGCTGCTGGCACAAAACCCCTACGGGCTGGATTTTGGCGAGCGGGTTGCGTTCCTCGCGGCAGACGGCGGCGTCCATTCGGTGACAACAGACCGATCGGAGTTCCTCGGCCGGCATGGCTCCAGCGAGCTGCCGCAGGCGGTGCTGAGTGGTGCGGCGCTGTCTGGCCGTGTCGAGGCCGGCGACGATCCGTGCGCGGCTATCGCCCGCGACGTCGAGATTCCGGCTGGCGGCGACGTGACGCTGCTCTGGCTGCTCGGCGATGCCGAGTCGGTCGAGGAGGCGAGCGCGCTGGTGCAGGAGCACCGGATCAAGGACTTCGACCAGCGGCTGGCCGACAATGAGCGCGAATGGCGCGGCTTCCTCGACACCATCCAGGTCGAGACGCCGGACAAGGCGCTCGACGCCATGGTCAATCACTGGCTGCCCTATCAGAGCCTGGCCTGCCGCATCCGTGCCCGCTCCGCCTTCTATCAGGCCAGCGGTGCCTTCGGCTTCCGCGACCAGTTGCAGGACACGCTGGCGCTGCTGGCGCATGACCCGCAACTGGCGCGCGACCAAATCCTCAACGCGGCGCGGCGGCAGTTCCCCGAAGGCGACGTGCAGCACTGGTGGCTGCCGCGCACGGGTGCTGGCGTGCGTACGTTGATCTCCGACGACGTGGTCTGGCTTGCCCACGCCACGGCGCGCTATTTGCTGGTCACCGGCGATGCCACCATCCTGAAGGAGCAATTGGCCTTCATCGATGGACAGCCGCTGGGCGAGGGCGAGCACGATGCCTTCTTCACCCCGGAAATCTCGAAGAAGACGGCGTCGCTCTACGACCATTGCGCGCGTGCGCTCGATCTCGCCATCAAGCGCAGCAGCCCCGCGGGCCTGCCGCTGATCCTCGGCGGCGACTGGAACGACGGCATGAACCGCGTTGGCGAGCACGGCAAGGGCGAGAGCGTCTGGCTCGGCTGGTTCCTGCTGAAGACGCTGGGCGACTTCGCCCCCGTCGCCAAGGCCGAGGGCGACGCCAAGCGAGCACAGGCCTGGGCAAAGCATGCCGATGTTCTGAAGCGGGCGCTTGAGAGCACCGCATGGGACGGCGAATGGTACCGGCGCGGCAGTTTCGACGACGGCACCCCTTTGGGGTCTCGCAACTCGCAGGAGTGTAAGATCGACTCGATAGCCCAGTCCTGGAGCGTGCTTTCGGGAGAGGGCGATCCGGCACGGTCGACAACGGCGATGGAGCAGGCGATGAAGCTGCTCGTCGACGACAAGCTCAAGATCGTCAAGCTGTTCACACCGCCCTTCTCGAAGACCGACAAGAACCCGGGCTACATCAAGAGCTATCCACCCGGTGTGCGCGAAAATGGCGGCCAGTACACCCATGCCGCCGCATGGTTCGTCATCGCACTTGCCGAGATGGGACAGGTCGACGAGGCCTATCGCTGTTTCTCGATGCTGAACCCCGTCAACCATGCGACCGACGAGGCCGCGGCCGAACAGTATCGTGTCGAGCCCTATGTCGTGGCGGCCGATATCTATGCCGGGGACGATAATGCAGGCAACAGCAAGGGCGGCCGTGGCGGCTGGACCTGGTACACCGGCTCCGCCGGCTGGCTCTACAGGGCGGCTGTCGAAGGCATTCTGGGCATCGAGCGGCGCGGCAAGCGTGTCCAGTTCAAGCCGAAACTGCCCAGCCACTGGGACGGCTACTCGGCAACCCTCAAGATGGTGGGGGCGGAACTCAGGGTTCGCGTCATCCGCGACAATAAGGCCAAGGCGGTTTCGCTGGAGGTGAATGGGGCAAAGACCAAGGCTTCGGCAGTCGAACTGAAGGATGGCGAAGTTGCCGACGTTCTCATCAGGATCCCGGCCTGAGGCATGTTGCCCAAAAAGCATGCGCTCGGGGCTGAGGTCCGCGGCGCAACTTTTGTCACCATGGCGGGATGAGAGACCAATCCCGCCTGCCATTGCCCTCTGCCGATTGAAGGGCATGTCGCCGAGAAGTCCATAAAATCAAAGGCTTGAGGCGTCCGACAGGGGCGCCACGAGCAGTGAGAGTTTGGCCTCCCTTCACTTGGAAGGGCGCCCTGCAGCTTTGTTTCGCTCTATACTTCGCGAAAGGCGATTTCGGTCTTAGTCATCCGCCCGACATTGTTACTGATTAAAATTGTGGCAGCACTCGCCAACTGCCATGATTTCGCCGCATGCCTGACATTTTACCTGTCTTCTCAAACCGTTAGGTGATCACGGCAGATTTCGGAACGTCGCCATCTTTTGTTCGCTCTAAGGGAACTGAAGGGGTACACGGCCATTGTTTTGCGACGTATCAACCGGTACGAATAAAATGATGCAGTGCACAATAAACAGCGTGGCGGAGTAACTGGGGTGACCCTTCTGCAAATCTACTGGCGAGCTCTCGGTTATCTGGCCGCGGACAGGAAACGCGTTGCGTTGATCTGTTCGGCCAACGTGGCTCTCGCCATCGTAGCGCTTCTCGAGCCGATTATGTTCGGTCGCGTCATCGGCGCCATCTCCGAGCGTGGCTCTGTCTTCACCACGCTGGTCATGTGGGCCGGTCTCGGCGCCTTCAACATCGTTGCTTTCGTCATGGTGGCGCGCGGCGCTGACCGCTTCGCCCATGCTCGGCGCAGCGAAGTGCTGTGCCAGTCCTTCGAGCGTGTGATCACCATGCCGCTCGCCTGGCACCATCAGCACGGCACCTCCAATGCGCTGCACACGATGCTGCGCGCCGTCGAAACCCTGTTCAGCCTTTGGCTCGAATTCATGCGCCAGCATCTGTCCACGGCTGTCGCCCTCGTGCTGCTGGTTCCGACCGCGATCAGCATGGACCTGCGCATGTCGCTGGTGCTGCTTGGCCTCGGGCTGCTTTATGTCGGCATCGGCCGGATGGTCATGCGCCGCACCAAGGCGGGCCAGGCTGCGGTCGAGCGTCACTACCACAAGGTGTTCGCGCATGTGACCGACTCGGTCAGCAACGTTGCGGTGCTGCAGAGCTACAATCGCCTCGGCCACGAGGCCGATACGCTGCGCCGCTACGTCAAGAACCTGCTCGACGCGCAGAACCCCGTGCTCGACTGGTGGGCGCTGGCCAATGCCTTGCACCGTCTGTCATCGGCAATCTCGATGCTGATCGTGTTGTCGATCGGCTCCTATCTCGTCACTCATGGTCAGTTGGGCGTCGGCGACGTCATTGCCTTCACCGGTTTTGCCACGATGCTGATCGCCCGCCTCGACCAGATGTCGGCTTTCGCCAACCAGATTTCCGAGGCCCGTGCCAAGCTCGAGGACTTCTACCACCTCGAGGACTCCGCGGCTGATGCCGCCGAGCCCGACGGCTTGCGCGATCTTGCCAACGTCACCGGCCATGTCCGCTTCGAGAATGTCGGCTTCGAATTCGCCAATTCCGGCCAAGGCATCGACGACGTGTCCTTCGAGGTGCAGGCGGGCCAGACCGTCGCCATTGTGGGCCCGACGGGCGCCGGCAAGACCACGCTCATCAACCTGCTGCAGCGTGTCTTCTCGCCGTCCCATGGCCGTATCCTGATCGACGGCATCGACACCCGTACCGTGACCCGCAAGTCGGTGCGCCATTCGATCGCCACCGTGTTCCAGGATGCCGGGCTGCTCAACCGCTCGATCGAGGACAACATCCGTGTTGGCCGCGCCGATGCAAGCAATGACGAGATCCATGCCGCCGCCAATGCGGCTGCCGCACAGGACTTCATCCTGTCCAAGAGCAATGGCTACGACACGGTGGTTGGCGAACGTGGCGGCCAGCTGTCGGGCGGCGAGCGTCAGCGCATCGCCATTGCCCGCGCCGTGCTGAAGGACGCACCGATCCTGGTGCTCGACGAGGCGACCAGCGCGCTGGACGTCGAGACCGAGGACCGCGTCAAGGAAGCGATCGACGAGTTGCGCCGCGACCGCACGACGTTCATCATCGCCCACCGCCTGACCACCGTTCGCGACGCCGATCTGGTCGTGTTCATGGACAAGGGCAGGGTGGTTGAGATGGGCGGCTTCACCGAGCTGTCGCTGCGCAATGGCCGCTTTGCCAGCCTGCTGCGCGCCGGCGGCCTGCTCAACGACGAGGAGGTTCGCCGCCTCAGCCGCACCGTGCTGCAACAGCAGGAAGCAGCCGCCTGAGCTTCTTTCTTCTACCTCCCCCTTGTGGGGAGGACCGTAGGTCCGGGTGGGGTAAGGGCGCCATCGCCGCTCCCTCACCCCGCTGCTTCGCAGCGACCCTCCCCACAAGGGGAGGGTAAGAAGACCTGCGACACCACCGCTCGATTGCCCCGAACGCCGCGGCGGTTTATGTAGAAACGCATGAGCGACACGACTTCACGCCTGACCGGCTGGATGGATCTCGCCAACCCGACGCGCTTCGTCGGGCTGGCGGACAAGGTCGTGCCGTGGCTGGCCACGATCGCCACACTCATCCTCGCCGTCGGGCTCTATATGAGCTTCGCCGCGCCTGAGGATTTCCAGCAGGGCATAACCGTCCGCATCATGTACATCCACGTGCCTTTCGCCTGGCTCGCCATGATGTGCTACACGCTGATGGCGGTTTCCGCACTCGGCACGCTCGTCTGGCGGCATCCGCTGGCCGATGTCGCGCTGAAATCAGCCGCACCCATCGGCGCCGTCTTCACCGCGCTGGCGCTGATCACCGGTTCGATCTGGGGTAAGCCGATGTGGGGTACCTGGTGGGTCTGGGATGCGCGTCTGACCTCGGTGTTCGTGCTGTTCCTGATGTATCTCGGCATCATCGCACTGACCCGCGCGCTCGACGACGCCAGCCGCGCCGCCTGGGCCGCCGCCATCATCACGCTGGTCGGCTTCATAAACATCCCGATCATCAAATTCTCGGTCGACTGGTGGAACACGCTGCATCAGCCAGCCGCGGTGTTTCGCATGGGCGGCTCGACCATCGACCCCAGCCTGCTTTGGCCGCTTCTGGTGATGGCGCTCGGCTTCACCGTGCTGTTCTTCGCGCTGCACCTGATGGCGATGCGCACCGAAATCCGCCGCCGCAGGGTGATTGTCATGCGCAGGGTTGCGGCACGGCAGGCGGAACAGCCGCCGGCCTAGCTCAACTTAAGCTTGCAGAAACGTCTCACCCCATCCTTCCGCGCGCCGCCACCGGCAACGTCTCCAGCACCTTGTCGCCGTCGACCAGATTGACCTCGTTGAACAAATTGGTGACGACGCAGCAATGGTCGGGCACGACACGCACGCGCTCGCCGATGCGCAGCTTGCCGTCGCCCGAAAGCGTGACGGTGCCGTGCTCCTCGCTCAGGCCCGTCACCCGCGCTCCCGACACGCCGAGCAACTCGCCGAAATCGGCGAAACCCAGCGTGTCGCTGGACAGCGCCTTGCTGCCGGCATCGAGGATAGCGCGCGTCGCTGTGGGATGGCTGACCACCGTCGACAGCACCGTCAGCGCGCAGTCGTCGAGGCCGCCGACGCCTTTGGCGACTTGATAGCGGTCGAGATAGATGTAGGTGCCTGGACGATACTCCGTGACAACAGATGTATCGTTGGAGCGCCACATATCCGGCGTGCCGCCGCTGGAGATGCGTTCGCAGGCGAGGCCCGATGCGGCAAGTGCCTGCTTGGCCTCGGTGAGCCAGGCTTCGGCCTCCGCTGCCCGCCCTGCGGCCGGGTAGGTCATCAGTCCGCCGAAGGCGAGGCCACCGGCTCTGTCGATCTGTCTTGCCAGCGCAACCGCTTCATCAGCCGACTGCACGCCGCAGCGGCCCATGCCGGTGTCGCATTCGACCAGCACCTGCAAGCGATGACCGGCATCGGTGAAGGTGGTTGCCAGCCCTTCGAGCGTCTCCATGCTGTCCGCTGTCACCGACAGGGTGACGCGCCCGTGCAGCCCCAGAAGCCGTTCCAGCTTGGCGCGCCCAAGGATGTTGTAGGGAAGAAAAATATCGGTCAGCCCGGCATCCGCCATCACCTCGGCCTCGCCAATCTTCTGGCAGGTGATGCCGACGGCGCCGGCCGCCACCTGCTTCTTCGCCCAGTAGGGCAATTTGTGCGTCTTGATATGCGGCCTGAGCTTCAGCCCGTTCTTGTCGGCATGCGCCTGGGCGCGGGCAATGTTGGCTTCCGCGCGCGCGGCGTCGATCAGGATGGATGGCGTATCGAGATCGTGAACGGTCGGCATCATCTTTCACCCCATGAGGAATCCGCGGGTTTTATGGCCCTGAAAATCCGTGATGTCACGCGGCCAGCGAAGCGGATCTGTGGTCCATGCGCCTAAGCGCAACGCCGGACAGGACGGCGAGATGGATCGACACCGCATCGACGTTCGGCTATGCGATTTGCCAGACAGATCGATACGAAGGGATCATGATCATGAAGCGCTCCGCCATCAACGACATCATCCGCGAAGCCGACGCTTTCATCCGCTCGTTCGGCTACATCATGCCGCCCTTCGCCTATTGGTCGCCGCAGGAGGCGAAGGCGCGCCAGATCGACTCGTCGGCGGTGTTCACCTCGCGGCTCGGCTGGGACATCACCGATTACGGCCAAGAGAAATTCAGGGAGCTCGGCCTGTTCCTGTTCACCGTTCGCAACGGCCGCTACGAGGACATGAAGAAGGGCATGGGCATGCTCTATGCCGAGAAGATCATGATCTCGCGCAAGGATCAGCTGTCGCCCATGCACCGCCACAACATCAAGGCCGAGGACATCATCAACCGTGGCGGCGGCAAGCTGGTGCTGGAACTGTTCATGCATGACCGCGACGGCGGCATTGATCCCAAGGCGGAGGTTTCGGTGCCGGTCGACGGAACCGTCCACAGGCTGCCTGCGGGCGGGCTCCTGAAGCTCGACCCGGGCCAGAGCGTCACGCTGCTGCCCGGCGTCTGGCATGCCTTCTGGGCCGAGGGCAAGGACGTGCTGATCGGCGAGGTCTCGACCGTCAATGACGATCTCACCGACAATGTGTTCCGCGAACCGATCGGCCGTTTTTCCAACATCGACGAAGACGTTGCCCCGATCCACCTTCTGGTGTCCGACTATGAGAAGTGGCTGGGGTAGGGGGCGCCGCCCCATGCCTTCGGTGACGCCAGCCCGACGATCGAAAGCGGGTTAGCCGGTAGCGCCTACCTACTGCGATCCTTGTTCGACCGATCCTGCCGCTTCGTCCTTGAAGACGACCTTTGTGCCTTTTTGCACTTCGGAGGCGAGGTCTTCGGCATCCCAGTTGGTCAGCCTGATGCAACCATGCGAGAAGGTCTTTCCGATCTTGCCTGGGTCCGGCGCCCCGTGAATGCCATAACTATCGATGGACAAATCGATCCAGACCGATCCCACCGGATTGTTTGGTCCGGCAGCGATCGTGAAGGGGCGCTTGGTCTTCACCCCCTTGAAGGCAAACTCCGGATCGTAGTGATAGGTTGGGTGGCGCACCACGCGTTTGACCTCTGCCTCGCCACTCGGCGCGGGCTTCTCCTGGCTCCCGATCGAGGCGGGGTACGTCGCAAGCACTTTGCCGGAAGGGTCGAGCACGCGAACCTGGCGAGCGCTCTTGTCGACCTCGACGTTCCCAATGTCTTGCGGCGGATCACCTCGGGCGACAGCTGGCACCAGCAGCTTTTGCCCCGCCTTTCTGAAGCCGATGCCGGGATTGAGCCGTTCAAGCAGCTGCTCGCTGATGTGGAAGCGCTCCGCCATCTTTTCCAAGGCATTGTGATAGGCGAGCCGGGGCAGGCGGGCCATCCTCTCCATGCGCGCCGGAATTCGCTTGGTGAACGGTCCACGCACATCCTTGCGCGTCAACTCGTAGGTCTCGAGCGCGGGGCGCGAGGAGGTCGCGACCAGCTTGTCCCATGTCTCGCGGGTAAGCTTGCCGTCGGCAGGCAATCCGTTGGCTGCTTGAAACGCACTGACTGCCCGGGTGAAGTTCTCTGCTTGGCGGCCGTCGATCAGGCCTGGCGAGAAGCGTGCACGATCCAGGAGGATTTGCGCCTTCAGCACGGTCGCACTGACGCCTTTCGCTTCGCTGCCGTCAAATTGGGCGTTGTTGACGGTGGCCGCGTCCAGTTTTGCCGCCGCCGTTGCGCCGCATGCCATGACGAGCATGGCGGCCGCGGCAAGAACGAGCCTGATCATGGAGGTCACACTCCTGTATGAGCACCTGCTTCTATGACGTCGCACGGCCGATCTGGTTCCATTCCCCTGCAGCTGAGTCCGGCTGCCGAGTGCGCCGCAGCGAAGCCGGATCAGGAGCACCCAGTGGGTAGTGCAGGTGCATTGTTGATAAGGGTCCGCCATCATCAAGATGGATGGCGACTCTCGTCAGCGCATGTGTTGGCTTCAAGCCGAAGCGCGGAGACCGGAGCGACAATGAATGGGCCAAGGTCCCATTGAGCGTCTGTCTCCATAGGCTCGGTGATCGAGGAGAGCCAGGATGCAATTTCCTGCCCAGAAGAACAAAAGACCGGCTCAACCTGCCGAGGATGAGCGCCAGGCACGGCTTGAGAAAACAGCCAGGCTCAAACAGCTTAGGTCCTACGCTTCCTGGCTTTCGTCTGACCCGAACGCCCAACTTCACGATGAAATAGACTGCTCCGTGCTGATCGAGGAAGGCGTGGAACGACGCGGCATGGAGCCTTGGCCCATCGGCAGGTGACACGACCGGGCGGCGAGGTTTCCACCGCCAACGACGATCGGCCGACAATTTGTTTGGCGAGCCGATCGGCCGCAACAGTGGCGACAGGCTGACTTCGCGTCAGTGACAGCAGCCTTGCTGCGCGCTCGTCCTGCACAGGCAGGACGAGGTGATCGGCACATCCGCCTTGGCCATCGCCGCGGCAAGGCTTGTCTGCAATATCGACAATTCATCAGTCTCGCCGCGCCGTTTCAGGCATTCCACCAGCCCGTGCAATGCCCAGACATTGTTCGGGTGCTGGGCGCAGCGCTGCACCGTGCCGCTCAGGCCCAGGTCGTCGCGATAGACCTGCTCGGCCTCTTGCGCATGGCTCTGGTCGAGAAGCAGCGCGGCCAGCGCATGGCGCGGCGGGTGCATCCACGCCCACGGCTCGGTGTAGGACAAATTGTCGTCAAGCTCGACCGCCTGCCGCAAATGGCCATACGCCTCCTCATGCCGGCCCTGGTGGTACGCCAGCTCGCCGTCGAGCAGGGCGGCACCGACAGCCAGCGAAGCCTGCGCCGGGTTGCTGAGGAAGCGCCGCTCGGGCGCAATGCCTTTCAGATGCCGATGGAATTCTTCGCGCTCGCGCTCGGCTTCAGCGAAATTCCCCAGCGTCGCTTGCGCCACACCCTTGGCGTAGTGCTGCATGGCCGCCGTCAGCACATAGAGGCCCGGCTCGTCGGTCACCGGTTCGTCGATGATCTCCTGCCAGCGGCCGAAGCGCACCTGCACATGCGATTTCATCGCATGGTAGCCTTCCACCGTCTGCGTGAGCTTGGGCCGGCCCTGGATGGCGACCACCTCGCGCGTGACCAGGCTGCGCACTCTGTCGGCGGCCCACAGTGCAGGCCGGTACTGGCCCGACAACATGCAGGTGAACATCATCAGGTGCAGATCGTGGCAGCAGCCCAGCAAATAGTAGGTCGGCTCGTCGGCATAGGCCAGATAGAGGTCGTTGGCGCGTACCGCCTTTTCGCTGGCAAGTTTTGCTTTCTCATACTCGCCGCACAGCACATAGATGTGCCCCGGCATGTGGTTCATGTGCCCGGCATCGGGGCACATGAAGCCGAGCAGATCCGCTGACCGCATGCCGCGCTCCGGCATGGTGGACATTTCCAGGAGATGGATGTGCAGGTGGACGATCGCCGGATGTTGTGCTGCGCCGGCCGCATCGGCAAGCCGGATCGACCGCTCGCAGACGTCGAGCGCCTCGACGACATCGGAATTCGGCGCCGGCGCGCCGGTCTTGAGGTTCCACAGCCGCCGCACCGTGCGCATCATCAGCGCTTCGACCAGCAGTGCCATCACATCACGGTCGTCGGGAAAGTCCCTGTACACAAGCCGCATCGCGGCGGCATAGGCGTCATCCCACCGTTCGAATTCCGAGTGACCCACCCGGTGTGGCTTCTGGAAGCGGGCGGCCAGCGCCTCGATCAGCCGCTTCTCGACCTCACTGGCGGAAGCCGTATTGGCACGCGCAAGCTGGACATGCTCGAAGCAGCGCTTGGCCGCGCTGTCGGCCTCGGCCGCGCCATGCTCCTTCCAGGTCAGATTGTAGAAAGGGCCGGCGGCATAGGCGATGCCCCAATGGATCATCGGGCAGTGAGGATCCGTCTCCAGCGCCTTCTGAAAACACTTGATGCCTTCCTCATGGTTGAAGCCGTAGCACCAGTTGAGGCCAATATCGAACCAACGTTGGGTTTCTGTGGAGCGAGTGGAGATGGGGCGGCGGTAGGTGCCGAGGTCGAAGCGGTCCATGGGGTCTCACTCAAATCCTGTGGGGTGCGACCCAAGCTGTCGCAGAGTCCTCGCCATCGATGTGTGCCGAAATCCGCAGGCGTGGCAAACGCAACGAGTGCCATTGCGGCTTTGCTTACATATTTCCGCCACCTCCGGCTGGTCGTTTGGCCAGCGTTTCGTTCTGCCAGCCGGCCAGCTCAGGCAGGTCGTCAAGCCAACTTTTCTCGGTCACCAAGGCATCGCCGGCCTGCGGGTCAGCCTCGGTGGCGTTTTGAATGAGCCAGTCCATCCACTTCCGATAGGCAGCCGGGTCCAACTGGGGCGGCAACACCTTGGCCTTGGCCAGCATGCGTTTGCGGAAACTCACCTGCCTGCGGAGTTTCGTCGTCGTGAATTTGATGGCCTTGCCCTGGTATTCGACCGTCCAGCGCCCGTCGCCGTGGCTGGCGAGCCTGTCGATGGCGAAACCGACATCAACCGGTCTATCCCGCCACGGAAGCTCGATGGCATTCTTCCTCAGATCGAGTGCCCATCGCCTGTAGTCGGTCCCGGCACGCTGGGGCGGCAGTACACCAGCCTGTTCGAGCATCTTCCTGCGGAAGGTCGGCTGCTTCTTGAGCTGGCCTGTGGTCAGCTCGATGCGATGTCCACGGAATTCGACATGCCAGCGGATCCTCCCATTGCCGAAATACTTCACCAGCCTGTCGATGACGAACTCGTCATCGGAGAGCGTCAAGCAGCCCTCCTTGATGCTTTCGAAAATGTACTGGCTGTCAGTGAGCATGACGCGGCATTGTGCTGGAACCTTCATGAAGCTTAGCGAGTAGCACGCGCCGGCGGCAACGATCTTTTTTGCTCCGGGAATCTCGACCGGCTCAATTGCGGGAAACTGCGGGTAGCGCCCGTAGAAGCCCGGTACTGTGCGTAACTGACATAGCGATGCAGATGAAAACGATGCCAAATTGGCGTGCTAAATCTTTGGTTTGCTTGTGGGATTTTGGCTGGGGAACCTGGATTCGAACCAGGACTAACGGAGTCAGAGTCCGTGGGTCTACCGTTAACCTATTCCCCAGCAGGCGCGGTCATGAACCGTGCGGGCCGAGCGGCCGAGCCGCTGTGAGCGCTGCCTTGTAGCCGCCAGCGGAAAATAGTCAAGCCTGCTCTGCAGTTCAATCGCTACGTTTCGTCAGTCGGTTTCGGGCGCCACGTTGCGGACGGACTCCGCAGGCCCGACTTCAATCCTGCGTCCTCAAGTCTCCGTCCGGCTGAACTGAGAGCGTTCGAAGAACAGCACGATGCCCAGGCCCAGAATCAGCGGGATGATGAGATAAAACAGCCGGAACACCAGCAGCGCCGCCAGCACGCCGACCGGTTCCATGTCGGACAGGCCGGCGAGAAACACCACCTCGAACACGCCGAGGCCGCCCGGCGCGTGCGAGATCTGCGCGATCGAGAAGGAGACGAGGAAGACGCCCAGCACGACGAAATAGCCGGGATTGTGGGCTGCGGGCAGGGCAAAGAAGATGATCGCGGCGGCCGCCAGCAGTTCGATCGGGCCGATCAGCAGCTGTCGCGCGACGATCGGCAGAGCCGGATAGTGCAGCTGAAAACTGGCGATCTTCAGCGGCCGCAGATGCAGCCAGCTGCCGAAAATGTAGGCGGCGACGAGGATCAGCATGGCGATGCCGGCCGCCTCCGAAAGGCCGTGATGGGCAATGCCGGAAAACCGGTCGAGTATCTCAGGCTCGAAGACAAGCACGAGGCCGGAAACGAGAATCGTCGACAGCACGAAGGTGATCCAGCAGACCGCCACCAGCACGCCGACATCCTGCCCGGTCAGGCCCCTGGTGCCGTAGGCGCGGTAACGGATGACGGCGCCGGAAAATACCGATCCGCCGATGTTGTGCGACAGCGCATAGGTGGTGAAGGAGCAGAGCGTGACGAACAGCCATGACACTTTCTTGCCGATGTGCAGGAGCGCGATGTGGTCGTAGCCGGCGAGCGAGGCATAGGCGATGACCGAACACAGGGCGGCGAGTATCCAGCCGCGGGCTGGGATGGCAGCGATGCCGTCCCAGACATCGTCGAGCGAAATGCCGCGCAGTTCATGCCAGAGCAGCAGCAGCGAGAAGATCACCGCCGCGATACCGACGACCGGCCAGAAATAGCGTCTCCAGTTCATTGCCTGCCAATTCATTGCCGGAATGCCATGCGTTGCGGGTCCGCTTCCTTTTTCGTGGCTGGTGGGAGGCCGGCTTTGCCGGATTCTTCCGATCATTTCAGAAATGCCTCATCGAAGCCGGCTATTCAACCGCGAACCCTTGTCGCAGCGGCGGCCGGCAAGATTTGTCCGTCGTGAGCGGCCGAAAGAGATGCCGGCAGGCGTAGCGCCGGCATCTGCGGCGTGCGGGTTCATTACGCGGCCGCACCGGAACGGCGGCCTGCCGGCAAAATTCGGCACGCGGCTCTTGGTGATCGGGCGCGGCGCTGTTAGTCTGGCGGCAACTTAAAACACTGAAGCGCCTGCTGCGTCCATCATAGGTTCGCGCGGCGCCGGAAGGAACGACAGTGGAAGACCACGACACCGGCGCCGGCGCGCCGGAGGTGGGCGTGTCCAGCGCTTCCCAGCGGTCGGCTGGCCCGGGGAATGCAAGCTGGCAGCAACGCCGCCCGACGGAGCTCCGCTCCGCGGACGGGCAGGCGGGCGACGCACCCCACAAAGGCAAGCCCAAGAAGCGGCGCAAGCGAAGGCGCGGGCGCAAGGTTTTTGCGCGCGACGAGGCACGTCCCACGGAGAATCGATCGCCGGCGCCGGGCAAAACCGGTGTCCCGGCGGCGGAGTCCCACAGACCGGCGGAATCGGTGGCCTCGCCCGCCGCTGTAGTGCCACGGCCGGAACAGAGCGCCCGTCGGCCGCCGGTCCAGGAGCTTCCGGTGTTTGCGGCTCTTGACCTCGGCACCAACAATTGCCGGCTGCTGGTCGCCGTGCCGACGCGGCATGGCCAGTTCCGCGTCATCGACGCTTTTTCTCGCATCGTCCGGCTGGGCGAGGGGCTCACCGCCAATGGCCGGCTCGGCCAGCCGGCGATGGACCGCGCGGTCGAGGCGCTGAAAATTTGCGGCGACAAATTGCGCAACCGCAAGATCAGAAAAGCCCGGTTGATTGCTACCGAAGCCTGCCGCACGGCCGAAAACGGCGTCGAGTTCATCGACCGTGTCGAACGCGAGGCCGGCCTGAAGCTTGAGATCATCGACCGCCAGACCGAGGCGCGGCTTGCGGTGTCCGGCTGCGGCTCGCTGGTCGAGCGCGACACCCAAGGCGTCGTCCTGTTCGATATTGGCGGTGGTTCGTCGGAAATCGCGCTCATCGATCTCGCCGGCCGCCGTTCGCCAAGGCTGGCCAATCATATCGTGTCGTGGACGTCGCTGCCGGTCGGCGTCGTCTCGCTGGCCGAGCGCTTTGGCGGTCGCACGGTGACGCGCGAGATCTTTGCCGCCATGGTCGACGACGTTGCCGGCCGGCTGGCCAGCTTCGACGGTCGCGATCGGCTGAGCCATCTCAAGGCCAGCCCGAATTTCCATCTGCTGGGCACGTCCGGAACCGTGACGACGCTGGCCGGCGTTCACCTTGAGCTCGAGCGCTACGATCGCCGCCGTGTCGATGGGCTGTGGATGGACCGCGACAGCGTCGATCGCATGGTCGAAAGACTGGTTGGCTGGGATTTCCAGCAGCGCTGCGCCAACCCTTGCATCGGTGCCGATCGCGCCGACCTGGTGCTGGCCGGCTGTGCTATCCTCGAGGCGATCCGCGCCGTGTGGCCGTCCGAGCGGCTGCGAGTCGCCGATCGTGGCCTGCGCGAAGGTATTTTGAGCGAACTGATGGCCGATGATGGCGTCTGGCGCAACGATGGGCGTGGCAGAGCGTGAGCAGTCGACCCCCACTCCGTCGAGCTTCGCTCGACACCTCTCCCCCGATCGACGGGGGAGAGGAAAGGCGCGAGGACGCCGGCCTTGGCACCCTTCCTCTCCCTCCGGAGTGGGGAGAGGTGGCTCGGCGAAGCCGAGACGGAGTGGGGGAAGCCGTTCACGAAACGCGCAGACGTCGAAAAACGGCCACAACTCGGCGAGCTAGAAAACTCAGACAAGAAATCAAGCAATGACGAAGAAACCGGAAAAACCAGGGTCCGCCAGCATTCGTGTGCTGAAGACGCGGATCAAGAAGAAGAGCGGGCTGAAGGAATCGTCGCGCCGCTGGCTGCAGCGCCACATCAACGATCCCTATGTCCAGCGCTCCAAGGCTGACGGCTATCGCTCGCGCGCGGCCTACAAGCTGATCGAGATCGACGACAAGCATCATCTCCTGAAACCCGGCATGAAGGTGATCGATCTCGGCGCCGCCCCCGGCGGCTGGTGCCAGGTTGCCGCCGCGCGGACGAAATCGACGGCCGACAAGCCGCATGTCATCGGCATCGATTATCTCGAAATGGACGCCGTGCCCGGCGCGCCGGTGCTGTTGATGGATTTCCTCGATCCGCTGGCGCCGCAAAAGCTGGCCGAGGCGCTGGGTGGGGATCCGGACATCGTGCTGTCCGACATGGCGGCCCCGACCACCGGCCACAAGCGGACGGACCATATTCGCACCATGCATCTGTGCGAGGTGGCAGCCGATTTTGCGCTGTCGGTGCTGAAGCCGGGCGGGCATTTCCTCGCCAAGACTTTCCAGGGCGGCGCCGAAAACGAGTTGCTCTCCATGCTCAAGAAGAACTTCCGCTCCGTCCATCACGTCAAGCCGCCGGCGTCGCGGGATGAATCGGTCGAGCTCTATCTGCTGGCCAAGGATTTTAAAGGGCGAGAGGCCGGCCCGCCGCCAGGCGGATCGGAACGTCCAGTGGACGTTCCGAAGGACTCGAGCGCCCGGAGCCATAGCGAAGGGCCGGAGGACAACGAAACGTAAAGCCAGCCGCATCAATTGCTGGGTGGGCTCACCGTTTCCAGCGTCTTGGGTGTTGTCAGCCGGCCGTGACCGGAGATGGCGTTGCCGGCATCGGGTGCCAGCCGCATGAAAGACAACGATGCGGCGGCCGAAATCGCCGCGACGACGAAAAACGCTGTGTGGAAATCCGCCAGCGTCAGTGACCTGTCGTTCAGGCTTGTGGACACTTCCAGGATGCCGCCGGCCAGCGCCACGCCGAGCGCGACCGACAACTGCTGGAACACTGCTGTAATCGGCGTCGCCTTGCTGGTGTCTTCAGCCGAAACCTCGGCATAGGCGAGCGCATTGACGCCAGTGAAGAACATCGAGCGGATGAAGCCGCCGACGAGCAGCATGGCCAGCATCAAGAGATAAGGTGTGTCGGGTGTGAACAGGCCGTTGATGGCGATCGAGGCGGCGGCGACCAGCGAACCGACAACCAGAACGCGGCGGAAGCCGGCGACGCGGAAGATCAGCGCGGTGACGAATTTCATGCCGATGGCGCCGATTGCAGAGACGAAGGTGATCATGCCGGACTGGAACGGCGTCAGCCCAAAGCCGATCTGGAACATCAGCGGCAGCAGGAACGGCACAGCACCAATGCCGATGCGGAACAGTCCGCCGCCAAGCACCGAGGAGCGGAACACCTGGTTGCGGAACAGTTCGAGCGCCAGCAGCGGGTTTTTGGCGTGGCGCGCATGCAGCAGATAGAGCGCGCCCGATACGAGGCCGACCGCTACGGTGAGGACACCGATGATTGGCGGCAGATAGGGCAAGCTGACCACCGACAGGCCGAACACCACGCCGGATGCCGCCAGCCCGCTCAGCACGAAGCCGATGAAATCAAGTGGTGGGGTCTGCGCGGGTTCGGTCTCCGGCAGGAAACGCGTCGCCAGCCAGATGCCGATCAGACCGATCGGCACATTGATCAGGAAAATCCAGTGCCAGGTGAAGTAGGTGGTGATGAAGCCACCGACCGGCGGGCCGACCAACGGTCCGACCAGCGCCGGAACGGTCAGCCAGGACATCGCCGCGACGAGTTCGCTTTTCGGTGTCGCGCGCACCAGCACCAGCCGCCCGACGGGCGTCATCATGGCGCCGCCGATGCCTTGCAGGAAGCGCGACACCACGAAAGCCGGCAGCGAACCGGAGAGGGCGCAGGCGATCGACCCGACGATGAAGACGGCGATCGCGGCGCGAAAGATATTCTTGGCGCCGAAACGGTCTGCCATCCAGCCGCTGATCGGAATGAAGATCGCCAGCGATACCAGATAGGCAGTCAGCGCCAGCTTGAGCGCGATCGGGCTGGTGTAGATGTCGACGGCGATCGCCGGCAGCGATGTCGCGATGACGGTCGAATCCATGTTTTCCATGAAAAGGGCGACCGCCAGTATAAGTGGAATGGTGCGGTTCAAGGAACGCGTCCAGACTTGAATGTGCGTTGCCGGTTGCATGTCGGCCTTGAGGCGGGCGGTTATCATGCCTTCGCCGGGATGTCGCATTAATTTGCTGTCACTTTTGTGCGACCGGCAACCATAGGTCGCATCCTTCGCCGAAAAGTCACCTTTCCGGGAGCGCGAAATCATCGGCTTTTCATCGGCGCCGGGACGTGGTACCAGCCAGCGCCAATCCTGAAAGGGAAGAAACGAGTCGGCGCTGTCCATTCCGGTCCAGCGCTTTTTTGTATTCCCCCACCGCGTTTTATATCGAGGGACTGGCCATGGCAAAAATCATCGAAACGTCCACCGGCGCATTGGCGCTGACCTTTGACGACGTGCTGCTGCAGCCGGGTCATTCCGAGGTCATGCCTGGCGAGACCGATGTCCGCACCCGCATCGCCGGCGACATCGACCTCAACGTGCCGATCCTCTCGGCGGCGATGGACACCGTCACCGAGGCCAGGCTCGCCATCGCCATGGCCCAGGCCGGCGGCATTGGCGTCATCCACCGCAATTTCTCGCCGGCCGAACAGGCCGAGCAGGTGCGGCAGGTCAAGAAATTCGAATCCGGCATGGTGGTCAATCCCGTCACCATCGGCCCCGACGCGACGCTCGCCGACGCGCTGGGCCTGATGCGCAGCTATTCGATCTCGGGCATTCCGGTGGTCGAGAACGGCGGCAGCGGCGGTCACAAGATCGGACGGCTGATCGGCATCCTGACCAATCGCGACGTGCGCTTTGCGTCCGATCCGGCGCAGAAAGTCCATGAACTGATGACCCGTGACAACCTGATCACGGTCAAGGAGAATGTCGACCAGGACGAGGCCAAGCGGCTTCTGCATCAGCACCGCATCGAAAAACTGGTGGTCGTCGACAGGCAGGGCAATTGCGTCGGATTGATCACCGTCAAGGACATCGAGAAGTCGCAGCTCAACCCGCACGCCAGCAAGGACTCGCAGGGCCGCTTGCGTGCCGCCGCCGCCACCAGCGTTGGCGATGACGGTTTCGAGCGCGCCGAACGCCTCATCGATGCCGGCGTCGACCTTCTGGTGATCGACACCGCGCATGGCCACTCGCAGCGCGTGCTCGACGCTGTCACGCGGGCGAAAAAACTATCCAACTCGGTCCGCATCCTGGCCGGCAACGTCGCCACCGCCGCGGGCACGCAGGCGCTGATCGACGCCGGGGCGGACGCCGTCAAGGTCGGCATCGGTCCGGGTTCCATCTGCACCACCCGCATCGTTGCCGGCGTCGGCGTGCCGCAGCTTTCCGCCATCATGTCGGCTGTCGAGACGGCGCACAAATCCGGCGTCTCGGTGATCGCCGATGGCGGCATCAAATATTCCGGCGATCTCGCCAAGGCGCTGGCCGCCGGCGCCAGTGCCGCCATGATCGGCTCGCTGCTGGCCGGAACCGACGAAAGCCCTGGCGAGGTCTATCTGCACCAAGGCCGCTCCTTCAAGGCCTATCGCGGCATGGGCTCGGTTGGCGCCATGGCCCGCGGCTCCGCCGATCGCTACTTCCAGGCCGAGGTGCGCGACACGCTGAAACTGGTCCCTGAAGGCATCGAGGGGCAGGTACCCTACAAAGGACCTGTGTCCGGAGTGTTGCACCAGCTTGCAGGCGGGCTGAAAGCCGCTATGGGTTATGTTGGTGGCCGTGATCTTGCCGATTTCCGCGAGCGCGCCACTTTTGTGCGCATATCCAATGCCGGACTTCGTGAAAGCCACGCCCATGACGTCACGATTACCCGCGAAAGCCCGAACTATCCCGGCGGAGCCTGACCAGTACGGGCTCGGGCGGAACCTGACGGCAACGATCCTGCGGCTATCGCGCCACGCAGGCGCGCTCTGTTTCCTGTCAGTGGTGGTTTTCATCGCCATGACGGCTCTGGAATTCTTCTATTTCCGCCAGTTGAGCGGCGGCTTGCCGTCACTCGACATGCGCATTTTAGGGTTTACGCCGGACGAAGGCATGGCCTGGCTAACGGCGCTCGGCCGGCGCGGCGGCGAGATCATTCTCGTCTGGCATTATCTGACCTTCGATCTGTTGTTCCCGGCGCTGCTGTCGGTCACGCTGGTCAGCCTCATCCTGGCCGCCGGCCGGCGATTGAAGGCTTTCCGCGTGCTGCCGGCGCAGCTGCAGTCGATTTTCGCGTTGGTCCTGGTGCTTCCCTACACGCTTGCACATTACGTTCAGAACTTTGCGGTGGCGCGGCTTCTGTCCGATTTCCTGTCGGCCAACCCGGACTCGCTGTCTTTCGCCTCGGCGCTCACCGTTACCAAATTCGCGCTTTTCGCCATACCGGTGATCGTCATTGCCGCCTTCTGGCTGGCAGGCCAGAAACGCCAGGCCTGATGCCGCGCGGAAAGCACAGCCGGGTAGGGGACACTTCGTGAACCAGACCACGATCTTCTGGCCTGTTCTGGCGCATGTGCTGCTGATCTACATCGTCTACTGCGTGTTGGGTCGCCGCAGGTACGGCGCAGTCAGGTCAGGCGAGGCGAAACCCGGTCAGTTCAAGGTGCGTTCGACCGAGCCGGCCTCCAGCGTCACCGTTGCCGCCAATCTCACCAACCAGTTCGAATTGCCGGTGCTGTTCTATGTGCTGTGCCTGACGCTGCACCTGACCAACGGCGTCAACTATCTGACCCTGGCGCTGATGTGGATTTTCGTCGCGTCGCGCTATTTCCATGCCTGGGTTCACCTGACCAGCAACAATCTGCTGCTGCGCAGCCGGTCATTCTTCGTCAGTGCGGTGATTCTTCTGCTGGGATGGATCTGGTTCGCGCTGCACCTGCTCGGCGCGGTCTGAGCAGAGCAGCTCTCCCTTCCCCATTTGCGGGAGAAGGAAAGGACGCTCGTCTACAGATCGAACACCGCTATCTTGCGTTTGTCGAACTTGATGCCGATCTCGCCGCGCACCAGCTTGAGCGCGGCCTCGCCGAACACCGCGCGGCGCCAGCCCTGCAGGGCCGGTACGTCGGCTTCCTCGCCCTCGGCGGCGATACGGTCGATGTCGTCGCTGGAGGCCAGCACCTTCGAGGCGACGCCTTCCTTTTCGGCGACGATCCGCAGCAGCACCTTCAACAGTTCCGCCGCGGCGCTCGAGCCCTCGGGCGGCTGGAAACTCTTCGGCAATTTCGGCATCTGCTCCTTGGGCAAGGCAAGTGCGGTGTTGACCGCGCCGAGCAGCGCCGTCGCCGTCGACGAGCGCTCCCAGCCCTTCGGTGTCGTGCGCAGCTTGCCAAGGGCTGCCGTGTCGCGCGGCGCCTGCTGCGCCACCTCGTAGATCGCGTCGTCCTTGAGCACGCGGCCGCGCGGGACGTCGCGTTCGCGCGCCTCGCGCTCACGCCACGCCGCAACGCCCTGCACGATCGCCAATTCCTGCGGTTTGCGCAGCCGCATCTTCAGCCGCTTCCAGGCGTCCTCGGGATGCGGATCATAGGTTTCGCGCGAGGTCAGCACCTCCATCTCCTCGTTGAGCCAATGGGCGCGGTTTTCCCGCTCCAATTCGGCGCTGAGGTGCTGATAGACCTCGATGAGATGCGTGACGTCGGCCAGCGCGTAGTCGAGCTGCTTGTCGGAAAGCGGCCGGTGGCGCCAGTCGGTGAAGCGCGACGACTTGTCGAGCCGCGCCCCGGTGATCCGCTGCACGAGCTGATCGTAGGAAACGCTGTCGCCGAAGCCGCAGACCATCGCCGCCACTTGCGTGTCGAACACCGGATGCGGAACCAGATCGCCGAGATGGACGATGATTTCGATGTCCTGCCGCGCGGCGTGGAAGACTTTGACCACCGCCTCGTTGGCCATCAGATGGAAGAACGGCTTCAGGTCGATATCGGGCGCCAGCGGATCGATCAGCGCCGTCACGCCAGGGGCGGCCATCTGGATCAGGCACAGGATCGGCCAAAACGTCGTTTCTCGAATGAATTCGGTGTCGACGGTGACGAAATCCGACTTTTCGAAAGCGGCGAGAACGGTCTCGAGTTCTTTCTGGGTGGTGATGACGTGCATCAAATCGCTTTTGGCAGGAGTAAGGTCTTCCTAGATTTCAGCCGCCGGGGCTTTCGTCAAGCTTTGGCACCGCCATCATGAGGTTCCCGGACCATCGGAATCGCCGTTTCTTCTGGCCAGCCGTGCGAAAATCGTCGAGGTGCGCAGGAGCGCGGTGAAGCGGCCGCGCCTGCCTGCCGGCACACCGGACCGGGCCTGCATGCGGTAAAGGATGACGGCGATGAAGATCGCATAGACCACCGCGCTGAATACAAACAGGGCGCCCGGTCCGAAATACTGCATTGCCGTCGAGGCGGCGAACGGGCCGCCAATCGCGCCGAAGGAATAGAACAGCATCAGCGCCGCGTTGATCAGTACGAACTCGCCCGTGTCGGCGCGGTCGTTGGAATGCGCCGCCGACAGCGAATAGAGCGGCATGGCGAAACAGCCGAAGATGAAGATGAAGATGAAGTTGAGCGCCGGATTGCTGCCGGCGATGAACACCAGCGCCAGCGCCGAGAACATCGCGCAGCACGTCGTCATCAGCAGCACCCGGCGCCGGTCCCAGCGGTCGGAGAGGTAACCCAGCGGATACTGGATGATGGCGCCGCCGAAAATGCCGACGCTGACGAAGGTGACGACATCGGCGACCGACATGCCGATCTGCTCGGCATAGACCGGCGACAGGGTGCGAAAGGCGCTGTTGGTGACGCCGACGGCGATACAGCCGAAGCAGCCCAGCGGCGAAATCCGCCAGACGCGCGCCAGGTCGAGCTTGACCTCTTCGGGTGGTGCCGGGTTGGAGCGGTCGCCGAGCGACACCGGCACCAGCGACAAGGTGATCATCATCGACATGATGGCGAATATGGCGAAACCGCCGGCGCCGAAGACCGGGATCAGGAACTGGGCTGATGTCACCGAACCGATGTCGACCATACGGTAGATCGCCAGCACGCGTGCCCGGTCGTGATTGCCGACGCCGGAATTCAGCCAGCTTTCGACGATGGTGAACAGCCCGGCGAAGCAGAAGCCGCCGGCAAGGCGCACCGCGCACCACATCACCGGATCGATGACCAGCACCAGAAGCAAGGTGCCCACCGAGGCGATCGCCGCCAGCGCCGAAAACGCCCTGATATGGCCAACCGCCTTCATGATGCGGGTGATGGCCAGGCAGCCGAGCAGGAAGCCGGCGAAGTAGAAGGTGCCCATCAGGCCGATGTCGGAAGCCGAAAACCCTTCCTGCGCGCCGCGCAGCGCGATCAGCGTGCTCTGCAGCCCATTGCCGCCGAGCAAAATGCCGGCGGCGAGAAGAAGCGGGATCATCGGGCGGATGGAGGACATGAAGGGGCGATCACGTGTCGGTGATCCCTTCTTGAACCATCGCCCTGGCCAACGCCAGCAGCAATTCCCAGCGCCAACAGGGATGATCGCTGTATTCGCCTGGATTCGTTTCCGCGTTTTGCTTGGTCAGCGCTCAAGGCTGCCTTCGACGTGACTGCCGATCGTCGGGCCACAGGCTGAGCCGCTCGGCTGCTCCCGTTGCGATGCCTATTCCTGCGAGGACTGCCACCAGCCCGACAATCAGGTTCGCGCTTACCTGTTCGCCCAGGAAGACGACACCAAAGATCGATGCCGTCACCGGATTAACCGCAACGGAGACGGCAACCAGTGTCGGCGACGCGCGCTCGAGCGCGAATGCCCAGAGGAAGAAAATGAACGCGCCGCAAATTATGGCCAGATATGCGCTCGCGATCCACTGAGGTGCGCTGAGAGTGGCAAGTCGCGCGAAGCCTCCGTTCGAAACCACCAGGACCGATAGGCAGACCGCGCCCGCGCCCATGCCAAACGCCACGAACGGGATTGGCGCGGTGCGGGATAGAAATGGTCTCGACCAGACGTTGTAGAGCGCCATGCAGAAAGCGGCCGCGACCATGAGGAGATCTCCGCGCCAGGCATCTGGGGGAGCAGTCGTCAGGCTCGTGCCGAGCGCTACGGCCACCCCTGCCATTGCGATCAGGACACTGACGATCTTGCGGATGGTCGGCGGCTCGATCCTCAGAACTGCCCCGGCAAGCATTGTGAGCAGAGGCAGTGTCGAAAGCGCAAGCGCACCTCGCGCGGCCGTCGTGTAGACAAGGGCTCCATTGAAGAGCACCGGAAACAGCCCGAAGAACAGAAAACCCAATGCACCAGTGCCGAGCCAGTCGCTCTTCGGCGGCCACCTGTCTCGTCGCCAGAGAGCTACGGCGGCCAAAACCAGAAAGCCGCCGCCGAACCGGACCGCACCGATAGCGAGAGGATCGAGCGTGCCCGCGAGATATCGCGTTGCGCCAACGGCGGTGCCCCCAAAAGCGCTGGAGAGAATCGCGGCGAGCACTCCTGTGACTTCCATGGTTCCTGACCTTGCCAACTCTGAACCAGCGATATCGGGCAGGCGGGCCATAAGGAATCGAATAAGCTCAATGAGTTTGATAACATTCCACTATGAGCATCCCGAATCTCGATCCGGACCTGCTGCGGGCCTTCGTCGTCGTTGCCGAGCGCCTCTCGTTCACGCGAGCCGCCGAGCAGCTCAATAGAACGCAGGCGGCCGTCAGCTTGCAGGTGAAACGTCTTGAGGAGCGCATCGAGACCATCTTGTTCCGGCGCTCGACAGCCCGCGTTGAACTCACCGCCGCCGGGGAGGGCTTTCTGATCGATGCCCGCCGCATACTTGCTCTCAATGAGCAGGCGATTGCGCGTGTTTCCAGTCAGCGGGTGGCTGGGCAGGTTCGCATCGGGGTCATGGAAGACTATGGCACCAAGATCCTGCCGCGCCTCCTCGCAGACATCGCCGAGCGATTTCCGCTCGTGCAGGTCGAAATGGAGATCGGTCTCACTGCCCGG
Organism: Mesorhizobium sp. M7A.F.Ca.US.011.01.1.1; assembly: GCF_003998295.1. Classification (NCBI taxonomy): domain Bacteria; kingdom Pseudomonadati; phylum Pseudomonadota; class Alphaproteobacteria; order Hyphomicrobiales; family Phyllobacteriaceae; genus Mesorhizobium; species Mesorhizobium sp. M7A.F.Ca.US.011.01.1.1. The sequence goes on along the minus strand of NZ_RZRT01000001.1, from coordinate 158,511 downwards.
CTCCTCAAACGACTTGGGTCGTCGTTCGACGCCGTCATCGCCATGCATCCGGAAGGCACAACCGAGGGGGATCTGATATGCCGCGAAAGGGCGATTTGGGCAGCGGCGGCGACCCGTGCCGTCGAGGAACTCGATCCACTGCCCGTCGCTCTGTCGAGCCCCGATTGCCTGTTTCGCTCCTGGGCCATTGAGGCGCTCGACAAGGCAGGCCGGCCATGGCGTTTGGCCTATGTCAGTCCAAGCCTTTCAGCCACGGAGGCAATCGTCGAGCAGGGCCTTGCGATCACCGTGGTCAAAGGCAGCATGCTGGCGCCTGGCCTGCGAGATGTCCATCCCGGCCGGCATGTGCCCCCGCTGCCGGGGGCGGAAATTCGCCTTCATCATGCCGCAACGTCGTCCGCCAGTGCTGCATTGGTCGTCGAGCACCTTGCCCAGCGTCTTCGGCTATCGGCACTGGGCTCATAGGTTGCCTGGGAAAGCGGAACCAAGATACCAACACGGGCCGCTTGCCTTGACAAATCCGGCCTCCCATGCGCTTTTCGCGCAAATTTTCAGGGCCGGGCCGTGATGCCTCGGCCGGCAACTAGAGCACCCCGGACTTTACCAATGACAATGCACCGTTACCGCAGCCATACCTGTGCCCAGTTGAGGAAGAGCGACGTCGGCTCGACGGTTCGCCTGTCGGGCTGGGTGCATCGCGTGCGCGATCATGGCGGCCTGCTCTTCATCGACCTGCGCGACAATTATGGCCTGACCCAGATCGTCGCCGATCCGGATTCGCCTGCCTTCAAGGTCGCCGAAACCGTGCGCGGCGAGTGGGTCATCCGCGTCGACGGCGAGGTCAAGGCTCGCTTGCCCGACACCACGAACGCGAACCTGCCGACCGGGGAGATCGAGATTTTCGCCCGCGAGATCGAAGTGCTGTCGGCGGCCAAGGAATTGCCGCTGCCGGTGTTCGGTGAGCCGGATTATCCCGAGGATATCAGGCTGAAATACCGTTTTCTCGACCTGCGCCGCGAGACGCTGCACAAGAACATCATTGCGCGGACAAAAATCATCGCGGAAATGCGCAAGCGCATGGGCGAGGTCGGCTTCACCGAATTCTCGACGCCGATCCTCACCGCGTCGTCGCCGGAAGGCGCGCGCGACTTCCTGGTGCCGTCGCGCATCCATCCCGGCACCTTCTACGCGCTGCCGCAGGCGCCGCAGCAATACAAGCAGCTGATCATGGTGTCGGGCTTCGACCGCTACTTCCAGATCGCGCCCTGCTTCCGCGACGAGGATCCGCGCGCCGATCGTCTGCCCGGCGAATTCTACCAGCTCGACCTCGAAATGAGCTTCGTCGAACAGGACGACGTGCTGTCGACCATGGAGCCGGTCATGCGCGGGGTCTTCGAGACCTTCGCCAACGGCAAGCCGGTGACGCAGAAGTTCCAGCGCATTCCCTATGATGTCGCCATGCGCAAATACGGTTCAGACAAGCCGGACCTGCGCAACCCGATCGAGATGCAGGCCGTTTCCGACCACTTTCGCGATTCCGGCTTCAAGGTGTTCGCCAACATCCTGGCCAACGATCCGAAGGCCGAAGTATGGGGCATTCCGGCCAAGACCGGCGGCAGCCGCGCCTTCTGCGACCGCATGAATTCCTGGGCGCAGGGCGAGGGCCAGCCGGGGCTGGGCTATATCTTCTGGCGCAAGGAGGGCGACAAGCTCGAAGGCGCCGGCCCACTCGCCAAGAACATCGGCGAGGAGCGCACGGAGGCGATCCGCCTTCAGCTCGGCCTTGCCGATGGCGACGCCGCCTTCTTCGTTGCAGGCGACCCGAAGAAGTTCGTCTCCTTTGCGGGGGCTGCGCGCACCCGTGCCGGCGAGGAGCTGAACCTGGTCGATCGCGAGCGTTTCGAACTGTGCTGGATCGTCGACTTTCCGTTCTTCGAATGGAACGAGGAAGAGAAGAAGATTGACTTCGCCCACAACCCGTTCTCGATGCCGCAAGGTGGCATCGATGCGCTGAATGGCGAGGACCTGCTAGGCATCAAGGCGTTCCAATACGACATGGTCTGCAACGGGTTCGAGATCGCCAGCGGCGGTATCCGCAACCATCTGCCCGAAACCATGGTCAAGGCGTTCGAGACGGTCGGGCTGGATCGCGCCACGGTCGAGGAGCGCTTCGGCGGCCTCTATCGTGCCTTCCAGTATGGCGCGCCGCCGCATGGCGGCATGGCGGCCGGTGTCGACCGCGTCGTCATGCTGCTGCTCGGCGCCAAGAACCTGCGTGAGATCACCATGTTCCCGATGAACCAGCAGGCCTACGATCTGTTGATGAACGCACCGTCGGAAGCGAGCCCGCAGCAGCTTCGCGAGCTGGCGCTGCGCGTTGCCGTGCCCAAGAAGGACGCCTGATCGCGCTTCGGGCGATGCTTTAAAGAACCGCCCGAACCGATTCTTTCGATTCGCTAATCCCGACAAAGCCCGGCATCGCTGCCGGGCTTTTCGCATCTTGAGGTCGCTTCGATCAGTCTTCGTTGGCCTTGACGGTGACGCCGAGCGTCTTCGGCAGGTCGAGCGGGTTGGACATGGCGCCCGCCATGATCAGTGCGAACGGCACGGATGCCGGCGGCTCGGCCGAGATTTCGAGGCTCTTCGGATCGTCGAGGAATTTGCTGACCGCGGCCGTAACCTGCGCCGTCAGTTCCGGATTGTTGAGCTGCGCCATGCCAAACGGCACGATCGCCTTGGCCTGGTTGGCGATGTCCTTGCCGGACATGCCTTGCTGCTTGCCGACATAGTCCAGAACCTTGTTGGTCAGCGAATCGTCGTCGAAGCGGATCGAGGCGCTGTTGAACGAAAGCTGCTGCAACAGGCCGAGCATGGCCATGCCTTGCGCCGAATTGTCGGCGCCTTCAGGCTGTGCCGCCATCTTCTTCTGCATTTCCTGCAGCGACTTGATAAAGTCCAGCGTGTAGCCGCCGAGATTGAACGTCATGCCGAGCGTGCCGGCATTCTCGACCGAGATGTCGTATTTCGACAGTTCCATCTTGCCGTCCGTGGGCTGCCAGGTGCCGGCCATTTCGAGATTGCCCGCGATGTTCTGGTAGCCGAGCGCGTTGATGACTTCCTTGGACTTGGGATCGTCCACCAGCGTCAGGTCGGCGTTGAATTTCTCCGTGGTGGCGGTGAATTCCATCGCCTTGCCGTCCGCCGGCGGCGTGATCTCGATGGCAAGTCCATCCATCGAGAAGGCGGTCTTGTCGGCGACCTTGACGGTCATGTTCGAGAGTTCGGCGGACTTGTACATCATCAGCGAGCCGAGCGGGCCGGTGGCGCCGTCGGCCGGAACTGTCATGTCATGGATGACGAAGGGGCTGAGGTCGAGGGTGACGCCGTCCTTGCTGTGTGTGAAGGCAGCCGTCGATACGGTGGCGATGTCATATCCGCCATTTGCCTCGGTGACGCCTTCGAGTTTGACGTCGCCGATGGGAAGCGCTTCCTTCTCCGCCGCCGGTTTGATGGCAACGCCCTGCAGCACCATGCTGGTGTTGTCGCCGGTCACGCCGGTCCAGGTGATGTCGACACCTTGTGCGACAAGCGCGGCCTTCAGCCGGTCGGCCACTGCCGTATCCTGTGCGAGTGCCGCATTCAGCGGCAGCGTGAGCAAGAAGGTCGAAAAAGCTAATTTCGTGAGAGTTGAGCGTTTGATTGTCATCGCAAGGTCCCTGAGAGTGTCCTGAAATTGTTTTTTCAATTATTTTGCGCCATCACCATTCCGTGACGAACTGGACCGGAAAAAGGCGTGTCCGGGCACATTGGTCAAAAATCGCGGTGAAAGGCAAACCTGATCCCGCCGTCTTTGCGCAAACCGGTGAATTTGTCATGAAGAGCCGATAGCCGGATATCGTCGCGCTTGGCCATAGAACCCGCATGTAACAGGCTGATGTTGGCCGACATCCCCTGGGGTGCGGTTTCATGTTGCAGAAGGGCCGGTATCTCTGTCGGGCTCTTGCCGCGAATCACCCGCTCGGCTAGTCCGAGCCCATGGGAAAAAGGCTTTTGCCGCCTGAAAATGGCGGTGGCGATCACATTGAGCCGGTCGATCTGAAGAAGGCGCTGGAAGAGCGCTATCTGGCCTATGCGCTGTCGACCATCATGCACCGGGCACTGCCCGATGTGCGCGACGGACTGAAGCCGGTCCATCGCCGCATCATGCACGCCATGCGCCTGCTGCGGCTCAACCCCGACCAGGGCTTTGCCAAATGCGCCCGCATCGTCGGCGAGGTGATGGGCAAGTTCCATCCGCATGGCGACCAGTCGATTTATGATGCGCTGGTGCGTTTGGCGCAGGATTTCTCGATGCGCTATCCCCTGGTCGACGGGCAAGGCAATTTCGGCAACATCGATGGCGATAACGCTGCCGCCATGCGCTACACCGAAGCGCGCATGACCGATGTGGCGACCGAACTGTTGTCCGGCATCACCGAGGATGCCGTCGATTATCGGCCGACCTACAATGAAGAAGACGAGGAGCCGGTGGTTTTGCCCGGCGCCTTCCCGAACCTGCTGGCCAACGGCTCGTCCGGCATCGCGGTGGGCATGGCGACATCGATCCCACCCCACAACGCCGCGGAGCTTTGCGATGCCGCACTTCACCTGATCGAAAACCGGGACGCGCCGGTGGCGAAGCTGATGGACTTTGTCCAGGGGCCGGATTTCCCGACCGGCGGCATCATCGTCGACAGCCGCGCCTCCATCCTCGAAGCCTACGAAACCGGCCGCGGTGGCTTTCGCGTGCGCTCGAAGTGGTTCCAGGAGGACCAGGGCAGGGGTACCTGGAGCATCGTCGTCACCGAAATTCCCTACGGCGTGCAGAAGGCGCGGCTGATCGAGAAGATCGCCGAGCTGCTGATGGCACGCAAGCTGCCGCTGCTCGAGGACATCAGGGACGAAAGCGCCGAGGACGTCCGCGTCGTGCTGGTGCCGAAGAGCCGTTCGGTCGATCCCGGCATCCTGATGGAATCGCTGTTCAAGCTGACCGAGCTCGAAAGCCGCTTCCCGCTCAATATGAACGTCCTGTCGCGCGGCAAGGTGCCCAACGTGCTGTCGCTGAAGGGCGTACTGCAGGAATGGCTCGAGCACCGCCGCGAGGTTTTGATCCGCCGCTCGAAACATCGGCTTGGCGAGATCGAAAGACGGCTGGAGATACTTGCCGGCTACCTGATCGCCTACCTCAACATCGACGAGGTGATCAGGATCATCCGCGAGGAGGATGAGCCAAAGCAGGTGATGATGGCCCGCTGGTCGCTCACCGACAACCAGGCCGAAGCCATCCTCAACATGCGGCTGCGCGCTTTGCGCAAGCTCGAAGAATTCGAGATCCGCAAGGAATTCGACGGCCTGAGCGCGGAGAAGAAGCAGATCGAGGCACTGCTTGCTTCAAACGAGAAGCAGTGGGCGACGATCAAATGGGAAGTCACCAACATCCGCGACAAGTTCGGTCCGGAGACCGAGCTCGGCAAGCGCCGCACCCAGTTCGCCGACGCGCCCGAGCATGATCTGACCGACATTGCCCATGCCATGATCGAGCGCGAGCCGGTCACCGTCGTCGTCTCGGAAAAGGGCTGGCTGCGGGCGATGAAGGGGCATCTGGCCGATTTCTCGACGCTGACCTTCAAGGAGGGCGACAGCCTCAAGCTCGCCTTCCATGCCCAGACCACCGACAAGGTGCTGGTCTTCACCACCGGCGGCAAATTCTACACCATCGGCGCCGACCGGCTGCCCGGCGGGCGCGGCCATGGCGAGCCGATCCGCATCATCGTCGACATGGACAATGACCAGGACATCGTCACCGCCTTCGTTCACGACCCAAAGCGCAAGCTGCTGCTGGCCTCGCACGACGCCAACGGTTTCATCGTGCCGGAGGAGGAAGTCGTCGCCAACACCCGCAAGGGCAAGCAGGTGATGAACGTCAAGGCGCCGGACGAAGCCAAGCGCTGCATCCCGGTCACCGGCGACCATCTCGCCATCGTCGGCGAGAATCGCAAGATGCTGGTGTTCGCGCTCGCCGAGATTCCGGAGATGGGCCGCGGCAAGGGCGTGCGCCTGCAGAAATACAAGGATGGCGGCCTTCTCGACCTCAAGCCGTTCACGCTGGAGACCGGCCTGTCCTGGCAGGATTCGGCCGACCGCACTTTCATCCGGTCGCGTGAGGAACTGACTGAGTGGATCGGCGCTCGCGCCTCAGCCGGACGCATGGTGCCGAAGGGATTCCCGAGGACGGGGAAATTTGGGTAGCCAATCTCCCCCCTCGAGGGGAGATGTCGCCAAGGGCGACAGAGGGGGTCGGTACGACTGGACGCGGCCTCCTACCTTTGAACAGAGAAGGTTAGCGCTTCACGCGCGGCGACCCCCTCTGGCCTGCCGGCCATCTCCCCCTCAAGGGGGGAGATCACCAACCATTTGGACTATCGTCACGATTGCTGCACTATATCGGTGCATAAGGGGAAAGTGTGTTTGGAAGAGGCCTGCGTTTGAAGGAAGCAAAAGTCCAGAAACCGGAACGGCAGCAACGCCTGTTCGGCCTGTCGACGCCGCTCAGGTCCGCCGTCATCCCACCGCTGTCGGCGGCGCGCTGGCTGCTGGTGCTGATCGTCGCCGCTGGCGTTTATTTCTTCCACGGCTTCCTCTTTCCGGTGCTGGCGGCGCTCGTCATCGCTTTCGCCAGCTGGCCGCTTTACCGCCGCCTGCTTGTCGCGGTCAGTGGCAACCGCACCATCGCCGCGACCTTAGCCATCCTCTTCATCCTCGCCTTCCTGGTGATCCCGATCGCGCTCGCCGGCACCTATGCGATCAACGAGGTCCGCGAATGGGTCGCCTGGGCGATCGAGACCAACCGTCATGGCGCGGTGACACCGCACTGGATCGCCACCATGCCTGTCGTGGGCGAGTGGCTGAACCAGCAATGGACGACCAATTTTGGCCATCCGGGCGGCATCGGTGAACTGATCCAGCTGGTCAGCGGCGCCAACATCGGCAGCATCTATCGCGGCGTGCTGGCGGCCGGCGGCAGCGCTTTCGGCCTGCTGTTGACGCTTTTGTTCATGATGATCGCGCTGTTCTTCGCCTATCGCGACGGCGAGCATTTTGCCGGCCAGGTCGACCGTCTCGGCGAGCGTATCCTGCCGACCAGATGGGAGCGGATCTCGCGCGTCGTGCCGGCAACGATCTCGTCGACGGTGACCGGCATGACGGTCATCGCCATCGGCGAAGGCCTGGTGCTGGGCATTGCCTACTGGCTGGCCGGCGTGCCGTCACCGGTAACACTCGGCGCCCTGACCGGCGTCATGGCGCTGATCCCCGGCGGTGCACCGCTGTCCTTCACGCTGGTCTCGATCTACCTCGCCGCCAGCGGCTCGCCGATGGCCGGGCTGGCGCTGTTCATCTGGGGTGCGGTCGAACTGTTCATCGTCGACAAGACATTGCGCCCGAAGCTCGTCGGCGGGCCGATAAAACTGCCCTTCCTGCCGACCTTTTTCGGTCTGATCGGCGGCGTCAAGACCATGGGATTTCTCGGCCTGTTCATCGGTCCGGTGCTGATGGCGCTGCTGGTCGCGATCTGGCGCGAATGGCTGCGCGAGGTCGAATTGGCCGACGACATCATCCCGGGCTCGGCAGCCGAAATCGAAGCCGGTCCGCAAATCGAGGTCCTGCCGGAACCTGACGTGGCGAAGAAGGCCAGCGCCTGATCTCAACGCACCTCAGACCGGATGTTGCACCGCAAGGTCGCCACGCCGCTTGCGTCCCTCGTGAAGTTGCCACAGCGAATGCGCGACCAGTGTGACGATCAGGATCCCGCCGCCGATCAGGCTGTTGCGCGTCGGTGTTTCGGCAAAGATCATCCACACCCAGACCGGCGCCAGCACGGTTTCGAGCAGGTAGAACATCGCCACTTCAGCGCCCGAAATGTATTTCGGCCCGGTGGCAAGGCAGAAGAACGCTATCGGCATGATGAGGGCGCCGTTGAGGATGATCCACCATGGCGCCTCCACCTGAAAGCCGGTCTTGGAGACCATGAACGCCGCCAGCCCGAAAGGCAGGACGACGCCGATCAGTGAGGTAAAGCCCATATCCTTGCCGCTGGCGCGCGAGATGGTGATGGCGCAGGCGATCAGGAAGGCCGAACACAATGCCATCAGGTCGCCGAACAGATGTCCGGTGCCAACGGAATCACCGACGATGATGGCGACGCCGACGATCATCATGGCCAATGCCGCAAAGGTCAGCGGCCGCGGTCGCTCCTTCAGGAACATCCATGAAAGCAGCGCGGCAAACATGGTGGTGAAGGCCAGGATGAAAACCAGGTTGGCGGTCGAGGTGTTGTAGACGCCTGTGATGAAGGCAATCGCGCCAACCCCGTAGATCGCGGCAACGATCAGGCCCGACCAGCCCGGGATGAGCTGCGGCGCATTCTTGCTGAACGAGCGCCAGATGGTCCACATGATCAGTGCCGCGGCCAAGGTGCAGCCGGTGCGCAGCAGCAAGATTGTCCACGCCTCGCCGTGGGCGAGCCGGATCAGCGGGATGTCCAAGGTCAGCGTCAGCCCGCCAAGCGCGGTGAGCAGAAGTCCTTTGGTGTGAGTATCGTGAGACGACATGCAGCGACTTTCACAATGAATTCGGGAGAGGATGGCGGACCGGCGCAATCGCACGCTCTCCGCCAACCAGCGGAAAGACCAGCATCGTCTCGATTGAAAATGTTTAAGCCCGGACTTGGGAAAGAGTAATCAGCGCGCGACCGCTTCGTTGGTGTAACGCTCCCAGCCCTTCGGGCCGAGATGCTCCTGCGGCATGAAGCGCATCTTATAATTCATCTTGCGCGAGCCGTTGACCCAGTAGCCGAGATAGACATGGGGCAGGCCCATCGCCCTGGCGCGGGCGATGTGGTCGAGGATCATGAACGTGCCGAGCGACCGTTCCTCGAAATCGGGATTGAAGTAGGAATAGACCATCGACAGGCCGTCGGCCATCTTGTCGGTGAGCGCCACCGCGATCAGCTCGCCCTGTCCCTTGCCGGTGATGAACGTATCGGGTCCACGCCGCCGATACTCGATCACCTTGGTGTCGACATGGGTATCCTCGACCATCATCGCATAGTCGAGCACCGTCATGTCGGACATGCCGCCACGGCGGTGACGGGCGTCGAGATAGCTGCGGAACAGGGAATATTGTTCGGTCGAAGGCTCGGCATTGTGCATGTGGCCGACGAGGTCGGAATTGTGCTGCAGCACGCGCTTCATGTTGCGGCTGGCGACGAATTCCTGGGCGAGGATGCGTACCGAAACACAGGCGCGGCAGGTCTCGCAGGCCGGCCTGTAAGCGATATTCTGCGAGCGCCGGAAGCCGCCTTGCGTCAAGAGGTCGTTCATCTCCGCCGCCTTGTCGCCAACCAGGTGCGTGAACACCTTGCGCTCGAACTGGCCGTCGAGATAGGGGCACGGCGATGGCGCGGTCAGGAAGAACTGCGGCGACTGGGTCGGATGCTGCGTCATCGAGCCTTGGAAACACTCCTTCGAATCGCTCTACCTTTGGCGCGGACGGCGAAAAATTCAATAGGATTGTGTGGGCGTGGTCGACTCGACGCCTTCGCATTTGTGCTCAATCGGTTGCGACTGCTCTTCAGAGGGCCGTTTCAGCGGTCGGTGCGGCTGACGACCGTGGCAAGCAAAAGATCGTGCAAGGTGCGCTTGCGGTCGGAAAACAGCGTCACCAGCAGGACGAGCGGCGACAGGATGACATTGCCGGCCCAGAACAGCACCGAATGGACGACCGCGGTGAGGCCGTCGATCGGCCTGCCGTCGAGCCGGTCGAGGCGGATGCTCATCATCTTCATGCCCGTGGTGGCCTGGTCGGTGCTGCCCAGCGTGTTCCAGATGTAGAGGATGGCGACGGCCGGCACCAGGATGCCGAACAGCATCCAACCAAGCCCGAGGGTCAAAAGCCCGAGGAAGAACACCAGAATGGCAAACGGAATGGTAAGCAGCGCGACGATGACATAGTCGATCACGAAAGCCAGAATGCGCTTCGTGCGCACGCCGTCATAGGCCCTGACATCGTCGAGCCTGCTGGTGATGATTTCGCCGTCGAGAACGCGCGCGTTCATGTCATTTCCTCGTAACAAGGTCCGACATAGGGTGCGGACCGCTCAGCCATGAAATGGTGAAGGCCCGTGGCGGAATCAAGATCGGGCTTCTTGCGGTGCACTGGCTTCGATGGCGTCGGGTGCAATCTGAACCGGTTGAATTTGCGGCGCGGATAGCATTAGCTTGCTGCGGGGCAGCAAAGCGCACAGGTGGCGCAACAGCGCTAGGGGTAGGGGACGGGGCAATATGGACTACGACATGCTCGTCATCGGCAGCGGCCCTTCCGGTCGCCGTGCCGCGGTACAGTCGGCCAAGCTCGGCAAGTCGGTGCTGGTGGTCGACCGCGGCCGGCGTCTGGGCGGTGTCTCGGTGCATACCGGCACCATCCCATCGAAAACGCTGCGCGAAACGGTGCTCAATCTTTCCGGCTGGCGCGAGCGTGGCTTCTACGGGCGCGGTTACCGGGTCAAGCAGGATATCTCGGTCGGCGATCTGGTCGAGCGCCTGCACAAGACGCTCGACCATGAGGTCGAGGTGCTGCAGCACCAGTTCATGCGCAACACGGTCAAGAGCGCCCGGGCTGCGGTGAAATTCCTTGGCCCCAACAAGGTCAGCCTGACATCAGATACCGGCGACTACAGCGAGGTCGGTTTTGCCAATGCGCTGATCGCGGTCGGCACCAGGCCGCACCGGCCGCGCGATGTGCCTTTCGACAAGACCCGAATCTTCGACAGTGACGAGATGCTGGAGCTTGATCGCTTGCCGCGCACGCTGACGTGATCGGCGCCGGCGTCATCGGGGTCGAATATGCGACGATCTTTTCCGCGCTTGACGTGCCGGTAACCTTGGTCGAGCCGCGCAACTCCATCCTCGATTTCGTCGACCGCGAGATCGTCGACGATTTCATTCACCAGATGCGCGATCGTGGCATGACCATCCGGCTGGGCAGCGCGGTGAAGGAAATCCGCTCCAAGCCTGATGCCGCCGAGGTGGAACTGGCCGATGGCCGCACTATCCGTTCCGAGGTCGTGCTCTACGCCGCCGGCCGCACCGGCAATGTCGGCAGCCTGGGCCTCGATGTGGTCGGTATCGACGCCGATTCCAGGGGCCGTATCAAGGTCGATCCGCATACGTTCCAGACCAGCGTGCCCAACATCTATGCCGCCGGCGACGTGATCGGCTTTCCGAGCCTGGCCTCGACGTCGATGGAGCAGGGCAGGGTGGCCGCCTGCCATGCCTTCGGCGTGCCTTTGCCGCCGCCACCGGAAACATTCCCCTATGGCATCTATGCGGTGCCGGAAATCTCGACGGTTGGCCAGTCCGAGGAACAGGTGCGTGAAAGCGGTGCGGCCTATGAGGTCGGCGTAGCGCGCTTTCGCGAAACCTCGCGCGGCCACATCATGGGCGTCAACACCGGTTTCCTGAAGCTGCTCTTTTCGATCGAAACGCGCCGTCTGCTCGGCGCGCACATCATCGGCGAGGGCGCCACCGAGCTCATCCACATCGGCCAGGCGGTGATCAACCTCGGCGGCACCGTCGACTTCTTCGTCAACAACACCTTCAACTATCCGACGCTCGCCGAAGCCTACAAGATCGCCGGACTGGATGCCTGGAATAGGATGGGACGAGGGTAGGCAGGTTGGTCATGTTGGGGAGCCAGTCAGCCTGCCGTCGCCACCGCTGCCGATCCCGACAGCCATTGCCTGAGGATTGCGGCGTCGGCGCTGCCGAATTCATGACCTGACGGGACAATCCTGGCGTCGATCTCGGCGCCATGCCGGCTGAGCAATGTCACCAGAGCAGGGGCGAAAGGCGCATAGGTGAGGTCGGTGGCGCCGGCGATCATCAGCACCCGCACCTTTGACAGATCCGTCGCCGGCACGTCATCGAGCACCGGCATCGGCCGCAGCAGTGCGGCGCTCTCTATAAGACCCGGATGCAGCAGCATCAGGCTCGAAACCAGATTGGCGCCATTCGAATAGCCGAGGAACGTCGCGCGTGAGAGATCGAGATGGTGGCGTGTGGCCGCGTCGGCGACGAAGCCCGCAAAGGCATCGGTTTCGGTGCGGATGCTGTGCTGTTCGAAGCGCGTCGGCGTGATGCGCCCGAACCAGCGGAAACCATCCTCCTGGACAATGCGGCCACGCACCGCGATCAGCTTGGCCCGCGGTGCGATCTCTCGTGCCAGCGGCACCAATGTCGTCTCGTCGACACCCGATCCATGCAGCAGGAAGAGACATTCGCCGATTGAATCCGCCGGGCTGTAAAGCCGGTAGCTGAAGGCGAGATCACGCCGCAGCGCACCATCTTGTGAGGTCTCTCCGATCATCGCGCATCCTCTTGATTATATGAGGTTTCGCTCAATTTGCCGGCTTCAAAACGCAATATTTTCAAGCTCCGCGAAAGTTGATTGAACCGGGCGCATTACAGTCCGTTTCTCCGCCGATAACATTCCTTCGGGAGAATTCGAAGCGGTGCGCCGGCGGCCGCATTGCCCGGTATGAACAACCAGCTTTGAGGCCTTTTTGTCGATGACCACCCAGATTTCCCCGGACCGCGATGCGCGTGTCCCAGACCGCGAGTCGCGTGTCCCGGATCGCACTGAGCGCGACACGCGCATAGACGTGCTCCGTGCTCTCGCTTTGCTGACCATCTATGTCGACCATGTGCCAGGTACCGCCTTCGAGTATCTGACCTACAAGAATTTCGGCTTTTCCGATGCGGCGGAAGTCTTCGTACTGATCTCCGGCATTTCGGTCGCACTTGCCTATGGCAGGAAATTCCAACCTGGAAACCGGCTGCTGGCAACGTTGAAGATGTGGCGCCGCGCCGGTGTCCTCTATGCCGCCCACATCGTCACCACCATGGTGGTGATGGCCATCTTCTGCGCGGCGGCAGTGTTCGTCAGGCGGCCGGAGCTTCTGATGATGATCAACATCGAGCCGTTGATCAAGAATACGCCGCAGGTGCTGATCGGCATCGTGACGCTCGGCCACCAACTCGGCTACAACAACATACTGCCCGTCTATGCGGTGCTGCTCTTGCTGACGCCGGTGTTCCTGCTCATTGTGAATTATCGGCCGGTCCTGGCACTGGTAGCATCCGGCGCCCTGTGGCTGGTCGCGGGGATTTATCAGATTGCCCCACCCAACTATCCCGAGCCCGGCTTCTGGTTTCTCAACCCGCTGTCGTGGCAGTTCCTTTTCAACATCGGCCTGGCAGGCACGCTGCATGTGCGTCGCGGCGGCACCATCCCGGTCAATCGCTGGCTGGTTGGCGCTGCCTTGGCCTACACCGCAACCGCGCTGGTCTGGGTGCACAGCCCGCTTTGGGGGCATATCTCCTGGTTTGGCCTGCCTCCGGTGCTGACCGGCTTCGACAAGACGTTTCTGTCGCTGCCGAGGCTGCTGCATATATTGGCGGTGAGCTACCTGATCGTGGCATTCCCCGCCATCTCGAACCTGTTTCGCACCGGGCGCGATCATCCGCTTGCCATATTGGGCAAACGATCGTTGCCGGTCTTCATTGCCGGCACGGTGCTCGCGATGGCGGCGCAGGTGCTGAAGCTGATCAATCCGGGCGGATTTGCCTATGACAGCCTGTTGATATCGGCCGGCATCGTCATGCAGTTCGCGCTTGCCTACTATCTCGAATGGCTTTCGGGCCTTGGCTGGTCCGCCAAAAGCAGGCCGGCTCACGCCGCACCGCCCGTCCATGCTGCATCCTTCGCTATGCCGACCATGGCGACAAGAATGGGCCGTTGAGCTTAGGCGGGCGAGGGGCCGGATGAAGCTCGCACCACGAGTTGGACCGGCAGCGATTGCCGGCTGAACGAGCCATCATTTTCAAGGATCGCCTTGACGGCAAGACGGCCCATCTCGGCGATCGGCTGGACGATCGTGGTCAGCGGCGGACTGGAAACCGCTCCTTCCGGAACACCGTCGAAGCCGACGATCGAAACGTCGCCCGGTACCGTGATGCCACGCTGCCGCAGCCAGTCCAATGCATGCAAGGCCATCCTGTCTGACATAGCCAGGATGGCGGTCGGGGTCTCGGCACCGGCGAAAATATGATCGAGGCCGGCCCACACGCTTTCCTCGTCATTGACGGTTTCGTAGATCGGAACACGCTCGACGTCGATGTCGACGCGGGAGAGTTCCGCGAAATAGCCACGCAGGCGGTCGCGCGTCCCGGAATAGAGGGCCTTCTCCATCTGCTCCCTTGTGGTGGGGCCGACGCCGGAGTCCGCGACGGGCAGGGCAAGCACGGCAAAGCGACGATGCCCAAGCTCGGTCAGATGGCGGGCCGCCAGGCCAGCCCCGGCGATGTTGTCGACGCCGATCGCTGCAACGGCGTCGTCGTCGTCCGAATCGAGATCGAGCGCGACAAAGGGGAGTTTGCGTTCACGCGCCAGTTCGACCAGCCTTGAACCGCCATCGACGCAAAAGACGATGAAACCGTCGACCAGCGCACTCTGTATGTTCCAGGCAAGCTGTTCGTTGTTGGCTGCGGAGACCAGCGAAATCCCCGCACCGGTCGCGTCGCAAGCCTGTGAGATGCTGGCCATCATCACCCGGGCGAAAGGGTCGTCGAAGAAATAGGACAGCGGCTCGGCGGTCGCGACACCGATGGCATTGACCTTGCCGGCGCGCAGCAGCCGGCCCTTGGGGTCGGGTCCGCCATATCCCATTGCCTCGGCTGCCGCCTTGACCCGTTCGCGGACCTCCTCGCGCACGATCTCCGGGCGGGCGAACACGTTGGACGCGGTGCCATGCGAGACGCCGGCCGCCTTGGCAATGTCCGCCAGCCGGACCGGTCTTGTCTTTGCAGAGGTCAATGGCGCCATTTTCGTCTCCTGAATTCCTCCCATCTAACACTTTCGTTGGATCGGTTCAAATTTTGACTTGATCGCAGCCTCGCCAAGGCGTATATTTGAATCGATCCAAGTGAGCGATGATTCTTTGAATTGGATCGATTCAAGATATTCAGGGGAGTTGTGCCATGCATCCCGTCAATTTTCTGTTCGAAGACATTTACCGCAACGACTGGAGCATCTCGTCGAACACCACGACGCAGAAGCGCCGCGGCAAAGCCAGCCCATGGGTTCGCGAGTTGCGGTTCCTTGTGGAGCGCAAGCGGAGCTGAGCGGGGTCGGTTTTCGCGCCTGTCGATTGGATCGATTCAAGAATCTAAAGGAAGCACATCATGCACCCCGTCAGCTATCTGTTCGAAGACATCTACCGCAACTATTGGGGCATCGCGCCGGCTTCCAAAAGGCCGCAAGAGCGCTGGTTGGCCAAGCTGCGGCGACGCAATCGCGAATTGCTCATCAAGCCCGAGCGTCGGCAGGACTAGCAGCCACGCTTTGACGTTTGGTGCCGGCGGGCGCGCCGAGGCGTCAGGAGCGCACGCGCACCAGCGCCGAGGCGGCGATCGTCAGCCAGCCGGCGATGAGTAAGGTGCCGCCGGTCGGCGCCGACAGCGGGAACAGCCGCGACCCGATGAAATCGCGGGCCAGGAGATCGCCGCAGAATAGCAGGAGCCCGACCAGCAGGATCAGGCTGCCGATGCGCAGGGTCCGGTTCGCGCCAAGCAATCCGGCGACAAGGAAGACCGGCGCATGCATCAGCAGGAACGATGCGGCGGTGCCGACGAAGGCGCCGCCCAGATGCGCCGCCGCGGCCGACAGCGCCACGCCGGCCGCGCCACAGAGGCCTCCGGCCAGGACGAGGATACGGGTGCTGGTGCCGGAAAATTGCTCGGCCGTGCTCATGTCCGTGGCTCCGTGGTATCAGAGGGATATGCCTGACCCGGTCAGGGCTTGCCGGGGTTGGCAAGCATGTCCTGCTCGCGGCGTGACTGTGCCAGCCAGTTATACACCGCGCCTCCAGCCATCAAGACGGATGTGCACAGAAACACCGAGCGCATGCCGAAATGACCGCCGGCAAAGCCGCCCAGCAAGGGGCCGGCGACTTGCCCGATATATTGGGCGGAGATCGACAGCCCGAGCACATTGCCGCCGACGCCGTCAGGCACATTGTGGCGGATCACGCTGGTGATGCAGGGCAACAGCCCGCCCAGCGCCAGGCCCATCAGGAAGCGCAGGCCGATGAGTTGCCAGCTCTGTGTGACGAAGGCCTGCGGGATCAGCAGCAGCGCCGAGACGGCAAGTGCGCCGATGATGACGTTCCAGTGGCCGACGCGGTCGGCGAGCTTGCCAAGGCGCGAGGCCGACAGGATGGCGCCAAGGGCCGCCGCCGACATGACGACGCCTGATATCAGCGTCACGCGGCTTTGGTCCGCAATCAACTGCTGCACATAGACGGTGATGATCGGCTCGATCGACATGGTGGCGAAGCTCAACAGCATGCCGGTCGCCAGCATGGCGACGACAGGCCGCTTGTCGGGGATTTGTGCCCAGCCGCCTTTCGGCTTCTGCTTCGACGCGGCGTCTGCCGGTTTCGGCCGGGGATTCTCTTTGATCAGAAACGTGGTCGCCAGGAACGCCAGGAAGATGACGCCGCCGGAGAGGAGAAAGGTAGCGCGGATGCCGATCAGCGGCGGCAGTGCGCCGCCAACCAGCGGGCCGACCAGAGCCCCACCCGTGATACCGGCCGACAGCAGGCCCAACGCCCAGCCGGAACGCTCCTTCGGCGTCTGCATGGCGACGAGGATGGTCGATCCCGAGGAATAGCCGCCGGCAAAACCGATCAGCAGCCGCAGCAGCACCAGTTGCCAGACCGTCTGCACCATGCCGGTCAGCGACATGCATATGGCCATGCCGAAGCTGGCGCGAACCAGCATCACCTTGCGGCCGTAGCGGTCGCCGAGACGTCCCCAGAGCGGCGCCACCAGCGCCGCCGCGAAGAATGTCGCGCCATAGGCGATCCCCGACCACTGCACGATCGCCGCGTGGCCCTCGGCGCCGAGCTGCTCGATATAGAGCGGCAGGAACGGCAAAAGCAGCGTCATGGCGACAAGCGTCGAGAACGAGCCGGCAAAGCACACGAACAGATTGCGCCGCCAGTGGATGTTGTAGGTGCTGTCGGTCGCCGGGGGCGTGCTCTGCTGCATGTCATATGTCCTGTCCCAGCAACTCTTTTCTCGATGGTTGCTGCGGATACCAATTTGGGATACCAAGATGGTACCCCTCATGGACGCAAGCTTGACCGCTGTCAATGCAACCTGAAATGTGAACGTCGTCAAACGGTCCGAAGCCATAACGACCGGAAACCGGGAGCAAAAATGTCGCAGATGCAGAGCGTCGAGAAACAGCTTCGGCAAATGATCCTGGGCCTCGAGATCGGTCCCGGCGAGAAGCTGACCGAGCGCTGGATCGAGAGCCGCTTCGGCGCGTCGCGAACCCCGGTCAGGGCAGCACTGCTGCGGCTTGAGACCGAGGGCCTGGTTGGCAGGGACGGGCGCGGCTGGACGGTGTCGCCCATCAATCTGGCTGAACTCGAGCAGATCGCCGTCTATAGGGAAGCAGTCGAGGTTGCGGCACTTCGCCTGACATGCAGCCTGGCGGACCGGAGCGCCGTCGATGTCATCGAGGCGATGCTGGAGTCCTGCGACAACGACACGCCGCGCGAGGAATGGCACCGCGTCGGCATGGATTTTCACATCGAACTGGCGCGCCTGTCGGGCAACGAATTCCTGTTTAAGGCGGTCCGCGATGCCATGACGCGTCTGTCGCGGGCGCGCTGGCTGGAGGTTCGCGACGAAGCGGCCCTTGCCCGCGCCTGGGCTGAACATCGCGCCATTCTGGCGGCCACGCGCCTTGGCGACGCCGATGAAGCCGCGCGCCTGCTCTCGGGCCACATTGTCGGCAGCCGCGACCGGCTGGTGACGTCGCTGGCCAATGATCGGCGTGGTCTTCGCGCCAGAGGCTTTGCCGTCGTTGCTGCTTAAAGGTAGATGAAGGGCGCAAAGCGGCGTCTTGACGTATGCGCACTTTCGCCTCGCTTCGCAGACGCCGATGGCGTAAGGAGCGGCGATGGAAAACAACCGATTTGAAACACCTGTGACTGTGAAGTCAGTCGCGGCGGGAAGCACTCAGCTCTTGCGCACGGCGCGTGAGGCTTCCGACTACCTCCTCAACAGCTGGCCCGGCAAGCGCAGCCCCAAGCATCGCGCGGCCCTGCAAGCCTGCCATGACGCACTCGCCGGCGACAAGCCGGCGATGAACGCCAGGCGCGCCTTCATCGCGGCAGCGCGTGAAGTGGACGTCTTCGTCAGCGACAAGGCGCCGGCCTGACTTCAGGCGACAATCCGAATTGAGGCGCGGCCCGCATCTGCGGGCCGTTTGCCGTCACTTTGCCGTTTCGGTTTCGGCTTCGGTTTCGTCCTCGGGCTTCGAACGTTCCCTCGCTGCAACCTTGGCTGCCAGCTTCTCGGCCTTCTTGGCCGCCTTCTGGCGGTCGCGTTCCTTGCGTTCCTGGTCGTAATTTGGTGGTCGCGCCATATCGGCTCCTTTTCACTGCCTCGCGGCTCTGGTCCTGCCTAGGAGCATTAGCCGTCAAACACAACAGCTGAAGCGATAGTGCGTCGATGATGGCCAGGCTTGCAAGATGCGCGTCGCAATCAAGCGGCCAGGCCCATCATTGCGGTGACGATACCTATCGCCGTCGATTTGCTGATCAGATGCCGCTTCGGTCAATCACCAGATCGGCGGCACCAAAACGGTCCTTTGCCGTCAGCTGCTGGTGCCAGTAGGGATAGAGCAAGGGCGGCCGGCTGACCGCGTCGAGGCGCTCGCGCTCCTCGCCGGAAAGCACCAGGCTTGCCGCCGCGATGTTGTCCCGGAACTGCGTTTCCGCCCTGCCGCCGATCACCAGCGAACTGACGGCCGGCCGGCCGAGCAGCCAGGCCAGCGCCACCTGCGCTGCCGACACGCCGCGCTGCGTGCCGATCTCGACCAGCACATCGACGATCCGCCACAGCCGGTCCTCGTCGCGGATCGGCGGTTCGGACCAGCCGGCGAGCTGCCGGGCGGTGGGGCTGTCACGGCGGTATTTGCCCGACAGCAATCCGCCGGCAAGCGGGCTCCAGACCAGAACGCCCAACCCCTGGTCGACGGAAATCGGCAGCAGTTCGTACTCCGCCTCGCGCGCTTCCAGCGTGTAATGGATCTGCTGCGTGACGAAGCGCGGCTGATGATGGCTGTCGCTGATGCCGAGCGCCTTCATCACCTGCCAGCCGGAATAGTTGGAGCAGCCGACATAGCGGACCTTGCCCTGGGCAACCAGCGTGTCGAGCGCCGCGATGGTTTCCTCCAGCGGTGTCACACCATCCCATTCGTGCAGGAAATAGATGTCGATGACGTCGGTCCTGAGCCGCTTCAGGCTCTTCTCGCATTCGCGGATCAGGTGATGGCGCGACAGGCCTTCATCGTTGGGACCTTTGCCGATCCGCATCCGTGCCTTGGAGGCGATCAGCACGTCGCCCTTGCGCTTGCCGCCGAGCGCTTCGCCGATGATTTCTTCCGACATGCCGTTCGAATAGACATTGGCGGTGTCGATGACATTGATGCCGGCGTCGATGCAGAGATCGATCATCCGGCGCGCCTCGTCGAGGTCGGTCTTGCCGACAGCCGAAAATGCACCGGCGCCGCCGAAAGTCATGGTGCCCATGGTCAGCGTCGATACTTTCAGGCCGGAACGGCCGAGAGTGCGGTATTCCATGTCGGTCCTCGCGATTGCATTGAGAAGGGGTTGGGAAGGGCGCCCGAATGTGGCTGCTATTTGTAGGACAATTTGCGCGGTATGTCTCCATGCCAGGGCGGCGGATCGATCATGCCTCGCGGGTTTTTGCAGTGATGGCGATCAGGTCAGGCTGCAATAAAACCGTCATTGCGGGCCTATATTGAAGTCGGCTCAGGCGTTGCCGTTCCGGGCTGTAAGCCGGGAGTTTGGGGCGCCGATCGACAGAGCTTGCAAGTGGAGCAGCCGATAATGACCGAGCTAAAACAGAATTCTGGGGCCAGGGATTGGCTTGAAGCCGAACTCGCCGACACGCTCGACGAAGACTATGAGCTCGAAATGTCGGAGCCGGCGCTGTCGATGGAGATCGCCAAGATCTACAAGAATTCGCATCCGCCTTCGATCGATCGCATGCAATATTTTCGCGACCTGATCAGCCTGCAGTCCGAATTGATCAAGCTGCAGTCCTGGGTCGCCTACCACAAGAAGAAGCTGGTGGTGATCTTCGAGGGACGCGACTCGGCCGGCAAGGGCGGTGTCATCAAGCGCATCACCCAGCGGCTCAACCCTCGCATCTGCCGTGTCGTGGCACTGCCGGCACCGACCGAGCGCGAAAAGTCGCAATGGTATTTCCAGCGCTATGTCCCGCATCTGCCGGCCGGCGGCGAGATCGTGCTGTTCGACCGCTCATGGTACAACCGCTCGGGCGTCGAGCGGGTGATGGGCTTTGCCCAGCCCGATCAGGTCGAAGAATTCTTTCACGACGTGCCGGAGTTCGAGCGCATGCTGGTCCGCTCGGGCATTACCGTGGTCAAATACTGGTTCTCGATCACCGACGAGGAACAGCAGATGCGCTTCCTGATGCGCATCCATGATCCGATGAAGCAGTGGAAACTGTCGCCGATGGACCTGCAGTCGCGCGTGCGCTGGGAGCAATACACCAAGGCCAAGGAAGAGACCTTCGCCCGCACCAACATCTCGGAAGCGCCCTGGTTCATCGTCGAGGGCAACGACAAGAAGCGCGCGCGGCTGAACTGCATCGACCATCTGCTCAAGCAATTGCCCTACGAGGAGGTGCCGCACGAGGAGATCACGCTGCCGGAGCGCGTCTTCAACCCCGAATACGAACGCCAAGTGCTGCCGCGCGAGCTTTACGTGCCGGAGAAGTATTGATGGATCGCTCCCTTCTCCCCGTCTCTATACGGGGAGAAGGTGCCGGCAGGCGGATGAGGGGCGGCGCCGACTTCGGCCGTTGAGTCTGAAAAATTCGCAATGCTGGCAGAGCGCTATTCTGCTGTTATATTGCCCTCGATGGCGTTTTGGGCGCCATACTATTCGGCTGGCTGGCGCCGCCCCTCATTGCCCTGCCGGGCATTTCTCCCCGTATAGTGACGGGGAGAAAGAGCTGTAACTACGCCCGCTTGATGATGACGTGCGTGGCGAGCGGCGTCGCCACCTGCTCGTTGCAGACATAACCGAGCTTGAGCATGTCGAGGTCGGCAAAAAGGTTCTCGCCCGTGCCCAGCAGCACCGGCGCGATCGCCAGATGCATCTCGTCGATCAGTTTTTCCTGCAGATATTGCCGGATGGTGGCGACGCCGCCGCCGACCCGCACGTCCTTGCCGCCAGCGGCAGCCTTAGCCTGTTCAAGAGCTGAATGGATACCGTCAGTGACGAAGTGGAAAGTGGTGCCGCCCTCCATCGTGATCGGTTCCCGCTCGTGATGGGTGAGCACGAAAACCGGCACATGATAGGGCGGGTTGTCGCCCCACCAGCCCTTCCAGCTGTCGTCAGGCCACTCGCCGCGGATCGGTCCGAACATGTTTCGGCCGAGGATCCAGGCGCCGACATTTTCGAAGCTGCGCGCCGCGAACGCCTCGTTGACGTCGGTGGTGTCGCCATCTTGTCCGAGCACCATCTCTCGGAAGGTGCGGGTGTCGACAAACCACTTGTGCAAGGATTCCCCACCGACGCCGAGCGGATTTTGCAGATCCTGATCGGG
Organism: Mesorhizobium sp. M7A.F.Ca.US.011.01.1.1; assembly: GCF_003998295.1. Lineage (NCBI taxonomy): Bacteria > Pseudomonadati > Pseudomonadota > Alphaproteobacteria > Hyphomicrobiales > Phyllobacteriaceae > Mesorhizobium > Mesorhizobium sp. M7A.F.Ca.US.011.01.1.1. The sequence goes on along the minus strand of NZ_RZRT01000001.1, from coordinate 136,675 downwards.
ACCGGCGCCATAGCCGTCGAGCGACAGGGTGAAAGCGTTGACGCGAAGTTTGGACATGCGAGCCTCCTCGGTAACCGATTGTATTTTGCAAGCAGTTGTTTTGTATCAAACTGATTGTGAATTGCAAGCGGTATTTCAAGCGCGAACGAAGCCCAAGTAGGGGGTCAAGCGACCCCCGCTATGGATTCCCCGGCCAGGAGCCGGAAATTGGTAGGGATGTAGAAGCGGATTCGCCGACATTGGTTGCCGCGACCGGTCATCGTCGGGAAGAGAAATCACCCCTTGAGCAGCTCCGCCACTTCGGGCGCGAAATAGGTCAAAATGCCGTCGCAGCCGGCGCGCTTGAAGGCGAGCAGCGATTCCAGCATTGCCTTCTCGCCGTCGATCCAGCCATTGGCGCCTGCCGCCTTGATCATCGAATATTCGCCCGACACCTGGTAGGCGAAGGTCGGCATCTGGAACTCGTCTTTCAGCCGCCGGATGATGTCGAGATAGGGCAGGCCGGGCTTGACCATCAGCATGTCGGCGCCCTCGGCAATGTCCTGTTCGGCCTCTCTCACCGCTTCGTCGGAATTGGCATGGTCGATGTAATAGGTCTTCTTGTCGCCCTTGAGCAGACCGGCGGTGCCCACCGCCTCGCGATAGGGACCGTAGAAGGCCGAGGCGAATTTGGTCGCATAGGACATGATCGCGACGTCCTGAAAACCATTGGCGTCAAGCGCGTCCCGGATGGCGCCGATGCGGCCGTCCATCATGTCGGACGGCGCGATGATGTCGGCACCGGCGGCGGCCTGGATGACAGCAGCGGCGGTCACCTGTTCCACTGTCTCGTCGTTGACGATGATGCCGTCGCGCAGGATGCCGTCATGGCCGTGGCTGGTGAACGGGTCGAGCGCTGCGTCGGTGATGATGCCGATCTGCGGCACCGCATCCTTGATCGCACGGGTGGCGCGGTTGATGACATTGTTGGGATCGAGGATGTGCGAGCCGGTCTGGTCGCGCAGCGAGATGTCGACATTGGGGAAGGTGGCGAGTGCCGGAATGCCGAGTTTTGCCGCGCGCTCGGCCTCCTTGACGGCGAGATCGATCGACAGGCGGAAGACGCCGGGCATGGCGGCGATCGGCTCGCGGACACCCTTGCCCTCGACGACGAAGATCGGCCAGATCAGGTCGTCAACGGAGAGCCTGTTCTCCTGCACGAGACGGCGCGACCAGTCGGCCTTGCGCATGCGGCGCAGACGGCGGCTGCCGGTGATCTCGTCGACGCCGCGCGCGCCGGCGGGCTTTGCGGGGGTGAATTTGTTCATCGCCAATACTCTCGTTCGGGCAGGCTTTTACCACGAGCTCCCGCCGCTGACCAATGCGGCACGATTGTGCCAGCGACGCGGTCGAGGTCTATTCGGGTTGCCCATTGCCTGACAGAATTTGTGCTGCGCCCCTGATGGCGACACGGAAAGCCTCGTCGAAGCCGACACCGCGCACCTGCCAGATGTAGGTCTTGCCGGCCATGGCCAGCCGCCAGTCGGCGATCCAGCCCAGTTCCTTGTCGCTCCAGATGAGACTGCCGGAAAGCGCTTGGTCGGCGCCGGCCTTCTTCGCGAGTGTGTCGAGCTTTGTCATCTGGGCATTGCGAAGCGCCCGATCGTCCAATCCGGCCTGCGCCAGCTGTGCTGCCGTGGGAAAAGCCACCTGCATGGCCAGCGGTACGGCGGCATTGCCGAACGATTCGCGCATCGGCATGCCACGGTCGCCATCGGCATCGAGCGCGTAATGCATTGTTCCGCGCTCCGTCGCCAAAAACACCGCCAGCCGTGGCCGCGCGGTCAGCCATGGCCTGCTGCCGAGCGAAGCAAGCACCGGGTCGATCACTTCAGGCTTGTACTGGCAGTAAAGGTTGTGAGGCCGGTCGTAGGTGCCTTGATCGTCATGGTTGGGAATGCCTTCCATGCGGTCGCGGTAGCGAAAGCCAGCGACGAAGCTGCCGGCCTTATCATGCAATACCGTCATTTCAGGTTTCGCCGGCAGGCGCTGATCACCGGAAACCCGCACCAGAACCGCGTCGAGACAGCGCTTGAAGCCGGACTGGCGGTTCTTCTCGTACTTGCCGTTGACGATGGTCTGCGAACTGTAGAGGTCTTCCAAAGTCCCCGCCATGACAGGGTGAACAGCCAAGCAGATGCTCAGCCCAATTGCCACCGGCGCAAAGCGTGAAAATCGAGTCATAACCAATCGTCCCGTTCGAAGACCCGCCAGAGCTGCGCTGCAATGAACTCTATCCAGTTTTTCAGTATTGCAGCTCGATTTTTAGTACCGGCTCCTGGTCCGGGCCAGAGCTTGCACCGGTGTGCTCGCCATTGACGCACCCATGCGCCACGCTTTAGCACTTCAGTCCCGGCGGCCGGGGGAGGGATTCTTCACGATGGATTTTGGCGGAGGCGACGAGATCCGCTTCGAACATCTGGGCCGGGCCGGCGTCGTCACCTTGACGCGGCCGCAGGCGCTCAATGCCTTGACGCACCGCATGATCGGGGCGCTCGACGCTGCTCTTTCCGCCTGGGAGGCCGACCAGGGCATCGACGTCATCGTCGTCAAGGCAGAGGGCAGGGCCTTTTCGGCCGGCGGCGATATCCTGCATGTCTATGAGACAGGCCGGGCGGGAAAACCGCCGGTCGAGTTCTTCGCCGACGAATATCGCCTCAACGCCCGCATCAACAGTTATAGGAAACCTTACGTGGCCCTGATTGACGGCATCGTCATGGGCGGTGGTGTCGGCATCTCCTTCCACGGCTCGCACCGGGTGATGACCGAGAATGCCCAATTTGCCATGCCGGAAGTCGGCATCGGCTTCTTTCCGGATGTTGGCGCCAGCCACCTGCTGCCTGACCTCGGCGGCTCCTTCGGTATGTATCTGGCGCTGACCGGCAATCGCATCCGCTATGGCGATGCGCTGTGGTCGGGGCTGGCCACCCATACCATCAAGGCCGAGGACCAGGCTGGCTTCCTCGACCGGCTGGCGCTGACCGGCGATCCGGAATCGGTGCTGCGCGGCTTCTTCGTGCAGGCAAGGCGAGAAACCGACAGGCCGACGCTGGAGGCGATTGTTCGCCATTTTTCGCAACCGTCCCTGAACCGCGTCATCGACAGCCTCGAGCGTGCGGCCGCCGCCGATGAGTTCGCGGCAAAGACACTGGCGACGATCCGCACCCGCTCGCCGACCAGCCTGCGCGTCGCCTGGCGGCAGATCAGCGCCGGACTGACGCTGTCCATGGAAGCCTGCATGAAAATGGAGTTCCGCATCCTCAATCGGATGCTCGCCGGCCATGATTTCTACGAAGGTATCCGCGCCGCCATCATCGACAAGGGCTCGAAGCCGCAATGGCGGCCGGCAAGCCTCGCTGCGGTCAGCGAAGCGGATGTCGACGCCTATTTCGCCCCGCTCGGCGAACGGGAACTCTTGATATGAGCGAGGTGACCTCGAGGCGCGTCGTGCTCCAGCCCTCCGGGGTGGAGGTGATCTTCGCCTGGTTCCAGCGCGTCATATCGGGCTACTGTCTGCTGTTCGGCATTCTCTACTGGATCAGGTTGATCGGCTTTTATCCGGGTACGCTGTGGCGGTTCGACCTGATGCCCGTGCACTGGCAGGTCGCGGCGGTGGTGCTTGCCGTGTTCTTCCCCTTTGCCGCTGCCGGCCTGTGGATGCTGGCGTCCTGGGGCCCGGTGATCTGGTTCATTTGCGCGGTGACCGAGACGGTCATGTATGCCGGCTTTCCCGAGCTATTCGGCCATCGCTTGCTGATTGTCGTCTCGCATGCGGCGGTGGCGGTGCTCTACATTGTCTTCCGCGTCGTCATCTACCTGCAGAAGCGCCCGGTCCGCCACTAAGCCGTTGAACCCATTGGCGGCCCGGCTGTCGCCTCGAATGAGCCCCGCAATCGTTGCCGAAATCTTTAGGTTAATTATCCTTGCTCGGGTGACCGTTCGTTAAGCCTCTTGCGAAACCTCTTACCGGTAAGCTCTTGTTAGCCCTAGCGTTTAAGTCGAATTTTATGAGTATTCGATAGTGTCGCCATCAAGGTGAAAAACAAAAAATCACCAGGGCGACAAACGAGAGGCAAAGACAATGATCAATTCGCGTCCGGCGGCGAAGACCGCCAACGTATCCGACGATCGCCGCGAGGCTATCCGTTCCCTGTACATGGAATCGCTGCAGCTTGTTGAGCGGCTGCACCGCCGCCTGCTTGATGTGATCAAGGACGAATTCGACCGCAACGGCCGTTCCGACATCAATGCCATCCAGGCGCTGCTGCTGTTCAATATAGGCAATTCCGAGCTGACCGCCGGCGAGCTGCGCTCGCGTGGCTACTATCTCGGCTCGAACGTCTCCTACAATCTGAAGAAGCTGGTCGATCTCGGCTTCATCAACCACCAGCGCTCGCGCATCGACCGCCGTTCGGTCCGTGTCTCGCTGACGCCGAAGGGCAACGAGGTGGCCGAGGTCGTCGCCGGACTCTACGAGCGTCATGTCGGCTCGATCGAACAGGTCGGCGGCATCAACGCCGACGAGTTCAAGCAGATGAACCGCGCTTTGCAGCGGCTCGACCGCTTCTGGAACGACACCATCGCCTACCGGATGTAAGGCGCTGCATCGGATCCGGCCCGCGCCACAGAAGCGCGGCCGAAATATCGACCTTCAGTCAGGGCCGGTGCCGAGAGGCATCGGCCTTTTCTTTTCCTGATCCCAAAGCCCAAATATCCGGCCAGGTTTGCTTTCGCTGCAGCAGTGCCTAATGTCACGGCCTGGAGGGGCGCGTCATGAGTGAGGGAAAACGCTCGAAGATTTGCTCGGTTGCCGCAGTGCTTTTGTTGGTCTCGCAAACGGCTTTTGCCGAGGAGTGGTGGAAGGATTCTTTCGCTGGGGAAGGCAGCGAGCCCTGTGACAACAATGACTCGATAGTGACGTTTACCGACAAAGCAATGGAGATGTGGGAGGTCCGCTGCACGTTGGACAAGGTTCAGAAGATCAACCGCCTGGATGTCGTCATCCTGGATATGACGTGTACGGATGGCGAGAGCACAGACAAGAGGCGGGAGCTGCTGCTCAAACTCGAGGACAACAAAGTCCTGCGCTACCCCCAGCATGAGGTGTTGCAACGATGTTCGGAATTGAAGGCGAAGCCAGGTCCGGGCCCAAAGGTTGAAACCTCACACTGAGGGATCGTGAGGATAGGCAGCGCGTCTCGTGGAGCGGCCGAACCGCCGTCTGCTTGACGCGATCAAGGATGCCGATCGATACCGAAAAAGCACGGGCCTTTCATTTCGCTGCGGCGCCCGATGCAAATCGCGGGCCAAGGCCACGTTGCCGCCATATTCCAATGGAACCGAGAGTGGCAGTGATGCTGGTGTGAAGACCATGCGTTCACCCGCAATCCGTATCGCGCCTGGGCGCTGTCACACCAAGGTGATACGGAGCATGGTTGGCTAATTGTTAAGATTGCCAATTTTACAGTGCGGGCGAGATCGCCCGGTGATCAACGCAGCAAGTGATCGAACTGCTACAAATGTCTGGAACGTCCATGAGAACCAGCCGTCGTTTTTTCCTCTCCGGAGCCTCCGCGCTCGCAGCCGCGGTGGTCGCCGGCGGCGCCAATGCGCAGGATGTGATCGGTGATATCCTGAAATCCTCAGCGCGCGGCAATTGGGACGACCAGTTCGACGCCCGCGCCAGCGAGGGCGGCAAGGTGGCCTCGACGCTGCCGATCTTCAGCCCGCAGACCGTCGCCTTCACGGAACAGGCGGTCGGGCAATACCAGAACATTGTCGGGCAGGGTGGCTGGGTCGAGGTTCCCGCGACCAAGAAGCTGCAGCTTGGCGTCGACGACCCGGATGTGGTGCCGTTGCGCAAGCGGCTGATGGTTTCCGGCGACCTGTCGCAGAGCGCCGGCATTTCGACGGCTTTCGATTCCTATGTCGACTCGGCGGTCAAGCGCTTCCAGCTGCGTCACGGCCTGCCTGCCGATGGTGCGCTCGGCAAATACACCTATGCGGCGATGAACGTTTCGGCGCAGATCCGGCTTGGCCAGTTGCAGACCAATCTGCAGCGGCTGCGCGAGAAGGCCGGCACGCTGGGCAGCCGCTACGTGCTGGTCGACATACCGGCAGCGCAGGTCGAAGCGGTAGAGAACGACCGTGTCGTGCTTCGCCACACCGCGATCGTCGGCAAGATCGACCGGCAGACGCCGATCGTCAATTCCAAGATCAACGAGATCATCGTCAATCCATACTGGAACGCGCCCGTCTCGATCGTGCGCAAGGACATCATTCCGCTGATGCGGAAAAATCCCGATTATCTCAAGAACAGCCACATCCGCCTGTTCGCGCCCGATGGCAGCGAAGTCGATCCGATGAATGTGGACTGGTCGACCGACGACGCCGCCAAGTACCGGTTCCGCCAGGATCCCGGCTCGGAAAACGCCATGGCCTCGGTGAAGATCAATTTCCCGAGCCCTGACGGCGTCTACATGCACGACACGCCGCAGCAGAGCCTGTTCGGCAAGATGCTGCGTTTCGATTCCTCGGGCTGCGTGCGCGTGCAGAATGTGCGCGACCTCGTCACCTGGATCCTGCGCGACACGCCCGGCTGGGATCGCCAGCATTTCGAGGCGGCGATCAAGACCGGTGAAAACACGCCGATCCAGGTCACCAATCCGGTGCCGGTCCACTTCCTCTATCTCTCGGCCTGGTCGACCGGTCCGGGCGTGGTGCAGTTCCGCGACGACGTCTACGCGCTTGATGGCAACAACGAACTGCAGATCACGTCTGCGCTGTAAGCATTTGATTCTTATCTAAAAAGGCCGCCTCTCAGGGCGGCCTTTTTATTGATTGGGGGGCCGCGGCGTTTTTCACGGGACGGGCGGCTGGACGGATCGGCCGGCTTTGGTCGGCGGAAAGCCTGGAACCGGACCATGGAAGTCGCCGTCTTCATTCTGGTCGTGCTCGTCTTCGTGGCGCTTTCCGGCGCTCTGGTTCGCCTGGTGCGGGTGCCGTTGCCGGTGCTGCAGATTGCGATCGGTGCCGCGCTCGCCTGGCCGGTGCGCGGCATCCATGTCGAGATCAATCCGGAACTGTTTCTGCTGGTATTCATTCCGCCGCTGCTGTTCGGCGATGCCTATGGCGCGCCGAAGCGTGAATTGATGGCGCTGCGCGGACCGATCCTCGATCTTGCCATAGGGCTCGTCTTCTTCACCATCGTCGGCTTCGGCTACGCCTTGCACTGGCTGGTGCCGAGCATCCCGCTGGTCGTCGCTTTCGCGCTCGCCGCGGTGCTGTCGCCGACCGACGCGGTGGCCGTGTCCTCGATCGTCGACAGAAATGTCGTCCCGGCGCGGCTGATGCACATTCTGGAAGGCGAGTCGCTGCTCAACGATGCGTCGGGGCTGGTCATGTTCCGCTTTGCCGTCGCGGCGGTGCTGACCGGCAGCTTTTCCCTTGCCGCGGCTTCGCTCAGTTTTCTCTATGCCGTGGCGATCGGCATCCTGATCGGCGTGGCGGCGCTGTTCGTTGCCGCCAAGCTGCTGCAACTGCTCAACCGGATCGGCGGCGTGCCGGCCGAGGCGCAGGTGCTGGTGATGGTCCTGCTGCCCTTCATCGCCTATCTCGGCGCCGAGCATGTCGGAGCTTCCGGCATCCTGGCGGCTGTTACCGCCGGCCTGCTCACCGGCGGCTCCGGCGTGTTTCGCTTCCTCGGTGTCTCGGCGCGCATGCAGACGATGTCGCTGTGGACGACGCTTTCCTTCGTTTTCAACGGCGCTCTCTTCATCGTGCTCGGCCTGCAGCTTCCCGACATCATCCGCCATGTGCCGCCGGAACTCATGAGCCTGCACCCGATCATCCAGCCGATCGCGACCGTCATCGCGCTGACGCTGTGCCTGATCGCGTTGCGCTTCCTGTGGATCTGGGTGGGCGATATCGCGGCCGGCATCGCCGCGCGTCTGGGCAAGCGCAAGGTGGAGCCGTTCGGGTTGCGCGTGCGGCTTGCCGGTTCGGTGGCCGGCGTGCGCGGCGCCATTACGCTGGCCGGCATCCTGTCACTGCCGCTCGCCATGCCGGACGGCTCGCCGTTTCCGGCGCGCGACTTGGTCATTTTTCTGGCCGCCGGCGTCATCATCTGCTCGCTGGTCATCGCCAGCCTCGCTCTGCCGACGATCGCCAGGGGGCTGGTCGAGCCCGGTGAGGATGCCGGCGCCGCCGAGGAGCGCCTGGCGCGCGTCGGCGCCGCCAAGGCGGCAATCGCGCGCATCGAGAGCATTGCCGGAGCCGCTGATGATGAGGGAGGCGAGGTGCCCGGCGCCAGGCTTGCCGCCGCCGAGAACATCGTCGCCGGCTACCGGCGCCGCATCGCCGCCTCGGACGAAGCCGATGAGGCCCGCGCTGAGGCGCGCGAAGCCGGAAGGCTGGAACTCGAATTGAGATCTGCCGGCATCGAAGCCGAGCGCGAGGCCGTGCGCGCCATGTTTCGCAGCGGCGAGATCAACGACCATACGTCGCAGGCGCTGTTTGCCGAAATCACGCTTACCGAGGCACTGCTGAAAGGCCGCAAGGCGAGGAAATAGCCTCTTGTTGCCTCGCTGGCGCAAACCGGCCAGCAAATTTCGCGCCGCAAACGTGGCGGGGCGAAAACAACTGTGTTAATGGCCCGGCAAATGCAAGTCGCCCAAAAGTGTGCAGCGGTTTTGGGGCAACGACTTGCATAAATCGAAAATTGCCCCCGAACCCCGAGGATTTCAGGCCATGGCAACAGCAGCGGCAGTGTCGAACAAATTCGAATCCTTCTTCGAAACCACGCTGGAAGATGCCGATCCGGAGATTTTTGGCGCCATCCGCAACGAACTCGGCCGCCAGCGCCACGAGATCGAGCTGATCGCCTCGGAAAACATTGTGTCCCGCGCCGTGCTTGAGGCGCAGGGCTCGATCATGACCAACAAATATGCCGAGGGCTATCCCGGCAAGCGCTATTATGGCGGCTGCCAGTTCGTCGACGTGGCCGAGGAACTGGCCATCGAGCGCGCCAAGAAGCTGTTCGGCTGCAACTTCGCCAACGTCCAGCCGAATTCCGGCAGCCAGATGAACCAGGCGGTGTTCCTGGCGCTCTTGCAGCCGGGCGACACGTTCATGGGCCTCGACCTCAATTCCGGCGGCCATCTGACCCACGGTTCGCCGGTCAACATGAGCGGCAAATGGTTCAAGGTCGTCTCCTACGGCGTGCGCCAGGACGACCATCTGCTCGACATGGACGCCATCGAGAAGACCGCCCATGAGACCAGGCCGAAGCTGATCCTGGCCGGCGGCACCGCCTATTCGCGCGTCTGGGACTGGAAGCGGTTTCGCGAGATCGCCGACGCGGTCGGCGCCTATCTGATGGTCGACATGGCGCACATCGCCGGCCTGGTCGCCGGCGGCGTGCATCCGTCGCCGCTGCCGCATGCCCATGTCGTGACCACCACGACGCATAAATCGCTGCGCGGCCCGCGCGGCGGCATGATCCTGTGCAATGACGAGGACATCGCCAAGAAGATGAATTCGGCGGTGTTCCCCGGCTTGCAGGGCGGCCCGCTGATGCATGTCATCGCCGCCAAGGCGGTTGCCTTCGGTGAAGCGCTGAAGCCGAGCTTCAAGGTCTATGCCGAGAGCGTCGCCGCCAACGCCAAGGCGTTGGCCTCCAGCCTCAAGGAGACTGGTCTCGACATCGTCTCCGGCGGCACCGACAACCATCTCATGCTGGTCGACCTCAGGCCCAAGAACGCCACCGGCAAGCGCGCCGAGGCGGCGCTGGGCCGCGCCAACATCACCTGCAACAAGAACGGCATCCCGTTCGACCCGGAAAAGCCGTTCGTCACCTCGGGTGTGCGTCTCGGCACCCCGGCCGGCACCACGCGCGGCTTCGGCCAGGCCGAATTCCGCGAGATCGGCAAGCTGATCGCCGAAGTGCTGGACGGTCTCAAGGTTGCGAATTCCGACGAGGGCAATGCCGCTGTCGAAGCTGCGGTCAAGGCCAAGGTCGTGGCGCTGACCGATCGCTTCCCGCTCTATCCCTATCTCGGCTGACGCGATAGGAAGTCTTACCGCCTGCTGCAACGACAAGCGTCATTTCAGCAGGCCGGGGCGACCGGCAGGAGCCTTGATGATGCGACCGTTTCGTTTCGCCGACCTTAGCGCCGTTGGCGCTCTGGCTGCTTTGATCGCCGTGCCTTTCCCCGGCATCGCCTTGGCGCAAACCGCCCCTGCTCAAGCCGCGCCCGCGCAACCCGCACCTCAGGCCGAGCCGGCGGCGCCCGCCCAGGCGGCACCCAAGCTGGAAACTTTCGGCAGATGGTCGACCCTGGTCGACGAGGTCGACACCGGTGAGGATCTGCGCAAGACCTGTGCTGCCTCGACCGCCTTTATCGGCGCGGGCGGCGTGCCCGGTACCTTGACGCTCGTCATCACGAACGGCGATGCACTGCCGCCGGATGCCTACCCGTCCGTAACGATCGCCCTCGACAACAAGGATCTGCCGGCGGGCAAGTCCGTCGCCGCCACCTTCGGCGACGACAAGGGCCGTGTCGCCGCAAAACTCCATTCTGATGGCGCCGTCAACGGCCGGCTCAGCTGGACCGTGGACAACCAGGCCAAGACCAGCCTGGCGCTCCTGCGCGCCATGCGGCGGGCATCGGTGCTTGACGTCTCCTTCGGCGACGTGCCGGTTGGAAGCATATCCATGGACGGCTTCACCAAGGCCTATCGCAGTCTCGGCACATCATGCGGATTTCCGACCGCCGACGTCGCTCCCTGAAGACATCGGTACGCTGTGCGGCCGCCTGGCGAGGCTGGCAATCCTGCTTGCGCCTCGCTATCTCTGTGCGACGAGGGGCTCTGAAGGGCGAGGGGCCGTTGGCGACACTTTGCCATCGCTGCAAAAACCTCTAAGCCTTTCGCTTCACCAGATTCGCCAACCAAAGGCTTCTCCATGCGCTGTCCCTATTGCCAGTCGGAAGATACGCAGGTGAAGGATTCGCGCCCCGCCGAGGATGGCGCGGCGATCCGCAGGCGACGCGTCTGCCCCGATTGCGGCGGTCGCTTCACCACCTTCGAGCGCGTGCAGTTGCGCGACCTCGTCGTGGTCAAGAAATCGGGCCGCAAAGTACCCTTCGACCGCGACAAGCTGCTGCGTTCGGTGGAGATCGCCGTGCGCAAACGCAATGTCGATCCCGAGCGCATCGACCGCGCTGTGACCGGCATCGTGCGCCAGCTCGAAAGTTCCGGCGAGACCGAAGTGGCCTCCGGCGAGGTCGGCCGGCTGGTCATGGAAGCGCTGAAATCGCTCGACGATGTCGCCTATGTCCGCTTCGCCTCGGTCTACCGCAATTTTCGCGAGGCCAAGGATTTCCACGAATTGCTGGGCGAACTCAAGGGCGACGAAATCAAGGGTGAAGAGGAAGCCAGCTGAGCATGACTGCAAGCGAACAGGCCGCCCTTGATCGCCGCTTCATGGCGGCGGCACTCAGACTGTCGCGAAAAAATGCCGGGCGCACCGCGACCAACCCCTCCGTCGGCACGCTGATCGTACGCGATGACGGCAACGGCCCGATGATCGTCGGCACCGGCGTCACTGCTGTCGGCGGCCGCCCGCATGCCGAGACCGAGGCCTTGGCCGAGGCCGGCGACCTCGCGCGCGGCGCCACCGCTTACGTCACGCTGGAGCCTTGCGCCCATCACGGCCGCACGCCGCCTTGCGCCAATGCGCTGGTCAATGCCGGTGTCGCACGCGTCGTCGGTGCGGCCAGCGATCCCGATTCGCGCGTATCCGGCAAGGGTTACGCGATCCTGCGTGCCGCCGGTGTCGAGGTGGTCGAGAAGGTGTTGGCCGAGCAAGCCGCCGAGCAGATGGCCGGCTATTTGATCCGATCATTGAGAAAACGCCCAGAAGTGATTCTCAAGCTTGCGCTTTCCAGCGACGGCAAGATCGGCAGGGAAGGCGGTGGGCAGGTGTCGATCACCGGAGATATCGCGCGCCGCGAAGTGTATCTGATGCGGGCCGAGGCGGATGGCATACTGGTTGGTATCGGGACGGCCCTTGAGGATGATCCAGCCCTGACGGTGCGTTTGCCGGGGCTGGAGAACCGTTCGCCTGCCCGCATCGTGCTCGACCGCCAGATCCGGTTGCCGGAGGCCTCGAAGCTGGTTTCGGGCGTCGACCGGGTGCCGCTCTATGTCGCCGCCTGCCTGGAGGCCGATCCGCTGCGGCGGGCAGCGCTCGAACGCGCTGGCGTCCGCTTCATAGGCACCGAGACTCATGAGGGCGGCATCGCGCTGCCGGAACTGCTCGAGGACCTGGCCGCGCTCGGCATGGGCAGCGTGCTGGTCGAGGGCGGCGCCAAGGTGGCGAGCGCCTTCCTGGCCGATGGGCTGGTCGACCGCATTGTGCTGTTCCAGGGGCCGGAAGCGATCGGCGACGACGGCATTGCATCGCCGATCGACGCCGACCATATCCCGGCAGGATTTCGCAAGCTGCGCGACATGCGTTTCGGCGAAGACAGCTACGCCGAGTGGATAAGAGACCTCTAGGATCAACACCGATGTTTACCGGAATTGTCACCGATGTCGGCACTGTCGCTTCCGTCAAGCCGCTGAGGGAAGGGGTGGGGTTGCGTATCGACACCGCCTATGACCCTGAGAACATCGCCATCGGCGCCTCGATCTCCTGCGGCGGTGTTTGCCTGACAGTCACTGCCTTGCCCGACAGCGGCTCGAACGCGCGCTGGTTCGAGGTCGAGGCTTGGGAAGAGGCGCTCAGGCTGACGACGGCCTCGGGCTGGAAATCCGGCACCAAGGTCAATCTGGAACGTGCGCTGAAGATCGGCGACGAACTCGGCGGCCACATCGTTTCGGGCCATGTCGACGGCATGGCCGAGATCGTCGAGCGCAAGGATGAGGGCGACGCTGTGCGCTTCACGCTGGAGGCGCCGCGCGACCTGGCGAAGTTCATCGCGCCCAAGGGCTCCGTCGCGCTCGACGGCACCTCGCTCACCGTCAACAAGGTCGAAGGCACGCGCTTCGACGTACTTTTGATCCACCATTCGCTGACCGTGACGACCTGGGGCGAGCGCAAGGTCGGCGACCGCGTCAATCTCGAGATCGACACCATGGCCCGCTATGCGGCGCGGCTGGTGGAGGCAGCGAAAGAGGGGCTTTGATGACCAAGAACAGAGTCAATTCCACGCAGGCAAAAAAGCCGATGCGTGAGACGCAGGCCGATGTGAACACCGAAGAGGACTCGCGGTTTGATCTGTCTATCAACGACAGCAGAATCTTCGTTGAAGCCTTGATCAATCCGCGATCGGTGAACGATCGTCTGCGCGATACGGTGCGTCGCTACCGTCACGTTACAGGCATCTGAACACTGGAAACCCAACAAGTTCTGCGGACCTTCGACGCCACCGACAATCTTCCGCTTGCGGTCAAACCGGCTTCGGCCTAAGTCACCGGCAACTCCCCGGAGACTTTTATGGCTGGTACATCCCAACACGGCAAAGCCTTCATTCGTCCGAAGGCGAAGGCGCATCTGCTCATTGTCGAAGCGCGCTTTCACGACGACCTTGCCGACGCGCTGCTCGATGGCGCGACAAGCGCGCTCGATGAAGCGGGCGCGACTTATGATGTCGTCACCGTTCCAGGTTCGCTCGAAATCCCCGCGGTGATCACCTTTGCACTGGACGGCGCGACGGAAGGCGGCACACATTATGATGGCTTTGTCGCGCTCGGCACCGTCGTCCGCGGAGACACCTATCATTTCGACATTGTCGCCAATGAATCCAGCCGCGCGCTCATGGATTTGAGCGTGCAGGACTCGGTCTGCATAGGCAATGGCATCCTCACCACCGAGAATGACGCCCAGGCCTGGACTCGCGCCAAGCGCTCGGAAGGCGACAAGGGCGGCTTTGCCGCGCGTGCGGCGCTGACCATGATTGCCCTCAAGGAACAACTGGGAGCGCGATCGTGAGCGAACCCGCTTCGCCCGGCCAGCCCTCGGTGCGCCACGCCAACAAACGCGGCGCTGCCCGTCTGGCCGCCGTGCAGGCGCTCTATCAGATGGATGTCGCCGGCAGTGGCGTCTTCGAGATCACCGCCGAATACGAGGCCTTTCGTCTCGGCAAGGAAGTCGACGGCGCGCTCTACCGCGAGGCCGATGCGCAATGGTTTCGCGCTATTCTGGCGGGTGTCGTCGAGAACCAGAAGACCATCGATCCGATCATCCGCCAGGCGCTGACCGAGGACTGGCCATTGTCGCGGCTCGATTCGACGCTGCGTGCCATTCTGCGTGCCGGCGTCTACGAGTTGATGAAGCGCGAGGATGTCCCCGTCGCGGTCATCGTCTCCGAATATGTCGACATCGCCAAGGCCTTCTACGAGGAGGACGAGCCGAAGCTGGTCAACGCCGTGCTCGACCGCGTGTCACGCCGGGTGCGTGGCGAAGGGCGCGGCAAGGACGCATCATGACGGCCATCGCCTTCGAGGCTGGTCAGGAGGCGCGCCGCACCGCTTTGATCCTCGCCGCCTCGCAGGCGATCATCGGCTCGGCGGCCCCCATCGCCATCTCCGTGGGGGCGCTGGCCGGGCAATATCTGCTTGGTCCCGACAAATCATTGGCGACAGCGCCGATCACCGGCTTCAACATCGGCGTGGCGCTCGGCGCGCTGCCTGCGGCGGCTATCATCCGTAGTATGGGCCAGCGCGGCGGTTTCATGACCGGCACGATCGTCACGGCGCTCGGTGGCCTGATCGCCACGCTAGCGCTTTTTCAAGGCAGCTTCTGGCTGTTTGCCTTTGGCTTGCTCACGATCGGTGTCGGCGGCGCCTTCGTCCAGCAGTTCCGCTTCGCCGCCGCCGACAACGCACCGCCTGAATTCAAGGCGCGCGCCATCTCCTTCGTGCTGGCCGGCGGCATCGTCACCGCCATCCTCGGACCGCAGATCGTCATCTTCACCCGCGAATTGCTTGCGCCGGTCATGTTTGCCGGTTCGTTCGTCTCCATCCTGCCGCTGGCAGCGGTCGGCGCCATCATCCTGTCGTTCCTGCGGCTGCCGGCGAAAGCATCCGGCAAGGTGGAGATCGCCGACAGCGACGCCAGGCCGCTGGCTGAAATCGTCACGCAGCCGCGTTTCGTCGCCGCGCTTTTCTGCGCGGTTGGCAGCTATGCGCTGATGAGCTTCGTCATGACGGGCGCACCGCTGGCCATGGTCGGTTGCGGCCTGTCGGAGAACGACGCGACGCTCGGCATCTCCTGGCACGTCATGGCGATGTTCGCGCCAAGCTTCTTCACCGGCTCGCTGATCCATCGCTTCGGCGCCGAACGCATCGTGGCCACCGGCCTGATCCTGCTCATCGGCTGCGCCATTGTCGCTCTGTCGGGCTTGGCGCTGTGGCAGTTCTGGACGTCGCTGATCCTGCTAGGCCTTGGCTGGAACTTCGGCTTCATTGGCGCGACCGCGATGGTGGCCGCCACCTACCGGCCGTCGGAAAAGGGCAAGGTGCAAGGCTTCCACGACTTCGTCCTGTTCGGCTCCGTCGCCTGCGCCTCGCTGATGTCGGGCATGGTCTACAACGCCTGGGGCTGGGAGATGCTGAACTGGATAGTCTTTCCGGTCACCGTCCTGTGCTTCGTGGCGCTCGGCGCGCTCAAGCTGACGAGCGCGCGCCCGGTTTGACGCCAAGCCTATGCATCCGGCGGCAACACCTGAAGCACCCGCGCTATGAACATGTGGAACTCAGCCATGTAGTTGCGTAGGAAGTCCTCGGTGGATTCGACCGTCACTTCGCCGTCGGCCGTTATCAGTCCCGGCGTGAACTGGATATAAGCTTCCGGCGCATTCATCTGGGGTGAGTTGCAGAAGCTCAGAACGCTGCGCAGGCTTTGTTGAGCGACAGCGGTTGCGATGGCGCCCGGCGATGTTCCGATGACGGCGGACGGTTTGCGCGCGAATGAATTCTTTCCATAGGGGCGGCTGGCCCAATCGATCGCGTTCTTTAATCCGCCAGGGATCGAGCGATTGTACTCCGGGGTAACGAACAGGACGGCCTGAACGGAAGCGATCGCCTTTTTGAAATCCCGGGCGACCGGTGGGAAATCCGCATCATAATCGTAGCTGTAGAGAGGCAGATCCCTGAAGGCGATTTCCGTCATTTCCAGTTCCGGAGGAGCCAGTTGCACGAGCGCCTTCGCGAGCTTGCGGTTGATGGATTCCCGGGCGAGACTTCCGATGAGGTAACCGACTTTGTGTATGGCCATGACACGCTCTCCGTGTTTGCCACCCGCACCCTCATTGCATTATCCGCCAGATGGCGGCAGATCGCCAGCGCCGCCTCGAAAACGGCCTTTGGAACAAAAATATTGCGCTGGTCCCCCTTGTTATGAAACCGTGTGCCCCGACTGGCCGTTGAAGCCATGCTCATATGCGGTCATTGCGTTTCGGTTCATAGCAAGGGGTTTCACGATGTTTTCAGTCAAGTTTCTCGCCAGCGCCGCATTGGCGCTCGGCGTCACGGTGGCTTCCGCCAATGCCCAGGTGGTTGTCTCTTCCAAGATCGACACCGAGGGCGGCGTGCTCGGCAACATCATCCAGCTCGTCCTCAACGCCAACAACATCAAGACATCCGACCGCATCCAGCTCGGTGGCACGCCGGTGGTGCGCAAGGCGATCACCGCCGGCGAAATCGACATCTATCCCGAATACACCGGCAACGCCGCTTTCTTCTTCGAGAAGGCCGACGACCCCGTCTGGAAAGACGCCGCCAAGGCCTATGAAACGGCCAAGAAGCTCGACTACGACGCCAACAAGATCGTCTGGCTGTCGCCGTCGCCCGCCAACAACACCTGGGCGATCGCGCTGCGCAAGGAAGTCGCCGACACCAACAAGCTCGCCACGCTCACCGATTTCGGCAAATATGTCGCGGGCGGCGGTCAGGTGGTGCTGGCGGCTTCCGCCGAGTTCGTCAATTCGGCGGCTGCGCTGCCGGCCTTCCAGACCACCTATGGCTTCACGCTGAAACCGGACCAACTGATCACCCTCTCGGGCGGCGACACGGCGGCAACCATCGCCGCGGCCGCCAACCAGACCAACGGCGCCAATGCGGCCATGGTCTACGGCACCGATGGCGGCATCGCACCGTCCGGGCTCGTCGTGCTCGACGACGACAAGGGCGTGCAGCCGGTCTACCAGCCGGCGCCGATCATCCGCGAAGCGGTGCTGAAGGAACATCCCGAGATCGAGACGCTGCTGAAGCCGGTCTTCGCCAAGCTCGACCTCGTCACGCTGCAGGAACTGAACGGTCGCGTGCAGGTCGGCGGCGAGCCGGTCAAGGGCGTCGCTGAGGACTTTTTGAAGAAGAACGGGTTTTTGAAGTAGTCAGTGACACCGGTGCAAGGCACCCCCCTCTGGAAGCTGCTGATCTCCCCCCTTGCGGGGGAGATGTCCGGCAGGACAGAGGGGGGTGCTGTCCCGCCGACCTCTCAACCCGTCAAAGGTGCGTGCCTCGACAGGGTTGCTTCTGAACAAGCCGACACCCGAAAGTTGGCGATCCTTCACACCCCCCTCTGGCCTGCCGGCCATCTCCCCCGCAAGGGGGGAGATCGGATATCGCGTCGGTTTTCGCCAATCCCCAAAGAAAGCTGCGCGATGTGGCAAATCGCCCCTCATGAGGGGCAACCATGACTCCCCGCTTCGACAAGCTCGGCGTGGTCATCGCCGCGATATCAGCCTATGCGGCCTGCGCCGCGCCCTTTGCCACGTTCCGTGCCAACCGCATCGTCCCCGGCCAGGCGCGCTCGATTATCGAGGCGCTGCCGGCAACGACCGGGACGCTGCTGCTCGCCATCATTGTCGCCGCAGCACTCATCGCGCTGTTCAAGACACCACTTGTGCTGCGCCTTGCCGCCAGCGTGATGGCGCTTGCCGCGCTCGCGCTGCTGATCGGTGTCGCCGGAACATTTCTCACACCGGCGGGCAACACCTTCGCCAGAGTTTCGCCAGCCTCCGGTTTCTGGATTCTGATCTTTGCCTTCACGCTTTTGCTCGCCGACGTGCTGACAAGGCTGAACCTGTCGCCATTGGCGCGGGTTGGCGTGCTTGTGGTCGCGGCTTTGGCGATCGGGCTGCTGTTGATTTCGGGAAGCTGGGACAATCTGTCGATCCTGAAGGAATATTTCAACCGCGCCGACAGTTTCTGGGCGGAGGGCTCCAAGCATGTGACGCTGGCGCTCGGTTCGCTGGCCGCCGCGGTGATCGTCGGCCTGCCGCTCGGCATCCTGTGCCATCGCGTCGAAAATCTGCGGGCCGGGGTTCTCAACGTGCTCAACATCATCCAGACCATTCCCTCGATCGCGCTGTTCGGCCTGCTGATCGCGCCGCTCGGCTGGGTTGCCGCGCATGTGCCGGGGGCTGCCGCGCTCGGTATTCGCGGCATCGGCACCGCTCCCGCCTTCGTCGCGTTGTTCCTTTACTCGCTGCTGCCGGTGGTGGCCAACACCGTGGTCGGTCTCGCCGGCGTGCCGCGCGCGGCCAACGACGCGGCGCGCGGCATGGGCATGACCGACAGGCAGCGCCTGTTCGGCATCGAGTTTCCGCTGGCTTTTCCTGTCATCCTCACCGGTATCCGCATCGTTTTGGTGCAGAACATCGGCCTCGCCACCATTGCCGCGCTGATCGGCGGCGGCGGTTTCGGCGTGTTTGTCTTCCAGGGTGTGGGTCAGACGGCAATGGACCTTGTGCTGCTCGGCGCCGTGCCGACGGTCGCGCTCGCCTTTGCCGCCGCCATCATCCTCGATGCGGTGATCGAAATGACCGCCACCAAGCGCAGGGTTGAAACGGCATGATCGAGATCGAAGGCATCACCAAGCGCTATGACGCGACGACCGTGGTCGATGACGTGTCGATGGTCATCGAGCCGCGCACCATCGCCGTCATTGTCGGCACGTCCGGTTCCGGCAAGACGACGCTGCTGCGCATGATCAACCGGCTGGTCGAACCGACCTCGGGCATCATCAAGCTCGACGGCGCCGACAATCGTTCGCTGCCCGGCTACGAGTTGCGCCGGAGCATCGGCTACGCCATCCAGGGCCACGGCCTGTTTCCGCATCGCACGGTGGCACAGAACATTGCCACCGTGCCGGTGCTGCTTGGCTGGGACAAGGACCGTATCAAGGCCCGGGTCGACGAGCTGATGACGCTCTATCAGCTCGATCCCGAAGCCTTCGGGCCGCGCTATCCGCACGAACTGTCCGGCGGCCAGCAGCAGCGCGTCGGCGTTGCCCGCGCACTCGCCGCCGAGCCCAACGTGCTGTTGATGGACGAACCGTTCGGCGCCCTCGACCCGATCATCCGCACCAAGGCGCAGGAGGATCTGCTGGCGATCCAGAAGCGCTTCGGCACCACCATCATCCTCGTCACCCACGACATGGAAGAGGCCGTGCATATGGGCGACAAGATCGCGGTCATGGATGCCGGCAAGCTGGTGCAATACGCCAAGCCCGCCGAGATCCTGGCAAAGCCGGCAAGCGCCTTCGTCGAGACCCTGGTTGGCGCCAGCGAGCGGCCGTTCCGGTTGCTGTCGCTAGGCCGGGTCCGCGATGCCGTGGAGAAGGGCTCCGCCGAAGGCGAGGCGATCCCCGGCGATGCCAGCCAGCGCGACGCGCTGGCCGAATTGTTGTGGTCGGGTCGGCCGGCGCTGCCGGTCACAGGCACCGACGGCAAGCCGCTTGGCCGCGTGACCGTCGACGGGCTGGTGAAGCGCGCGGCGAGGCCGGCATGAAGGCCTGGCTTCCATCGCTGCTCAGGCTAGCCTTGGTGGTGCTGCTCGTTGCCTTCGTCACCAATCCGGGCTGGTTCGAGCCGCGGCTGAAGCCGCTGACCGAAAACAATGCGCCGGTGATCTACAACCAGGGCAGCCTGCTGACGCTGACCTTGCTGCATTTACGCACGGTTCTGATCGCCACCGTGGCCGCAACCATCGTCGCCGTGGCGCTTGCCATCCTGGTCACCAGGCCGGCCGGCGCCGAATTCCTGCCGCTATCGCGCAGCCTGGTCAACATCGGTCAGACCTTTCCGCCGGTGGCGGTGCTGGCACTCTCCGTGCCGGCCGTCGGCTTCGGCGAGAAGCCGACGCTGATCGCGCTGTTTCTCTACGGCCTGCTGCCGATTTTCGAAAATGCGCTGACCGGCCTGACGACGCTGCCGGCCAATGTCGTCGAGGCGGCGCGCGGCGCCGGCATGACCGGTTGGCAAAGGCTCACCAAGGTCGAGCTGCCGCTCAGCGCCCCGATCATTCTCGGCGGCATCAGGCTGTCGGTGGTGATCAGCCTTGCCACCGCGACCATCGGTTCGACCGTGGCAGCCAAAACGCTGGGCGAAGTGATCATCGCCGGGCTGTTGTCCAACAATCTCGCCTTCATCCTGCAGGGCGGCCTGATCGTGGCAGCCCTAGCCGTGCTGATCTATGACGGTCTGTCGGCGATCGAGCGCTACACGGCGCGCCGCATGGGCCGGGAAGCCGAGTAGCGGCGTCCTGCGTCAAGGCCAATTTCAATCGATCTAATAGGAGGGTGCTAACGGCAGCCGCCGCTTGGCCCCAACCATTTAGGCGAAAGCCGGGCAAAAACCGAACAATATCTTGACGTTCGCAGCCCTGTTTCGCATACACCGCTGCGAAGAGGCGGATTCCGTGCTCGGAATCCGGTCTTTGTCTCAACGGCCCAGGGAGGGGTTCTTTTGGGCCATCAATCGAGGAAAATCCGGCAATGACAATTATTTCCGCCGTCATCGCCTGCGGCCTGCTTTCAATCCTTTACGCCATCTGGGCGACACGTTCGGTCCTTGCGGCCGATCAGGGCAATGCACGCATGCAGGAAATCTCCGCGGCCATCCGCGAGGGCGCACAGGCCTATCTGGCGCGTCAGTACACCACCATCGCCATCGTTGGCGTCGTCGTCCTCTTGCTCGCCTGGTGGCTGCTGTCCATCACCGCCGCGATCGGCTTCCTGATCGGTGCGGTGCTTTCAGGCGCCGCCGGCTTCATCGGCATGCATGTCTCCGTTCGCGCGAATGTTCGTACGGCGCAGGCCGCATCGAACAGCCTCGCTGCCGGCCTCGACATCGCGTTCAAATCGGGCGCCATCACCGGCATGCTGGTTGCTGGCCTGGCCTTGCTCGGCGTTTCGATCTACTACCTCATCCTGACCCACTTCATGGGCCTCCAGCCCAATGACCGCATCGTCATCGACTCGCTGGTCTCGCTCGGCTTTGGCGCATCGCTGATCTCGATCTTCGCCCGTCTCGGCGGCGGCATCTTTACCAAGGGCGCCGACGTCGGCGGCGATCTCGTCGGCAAGGTCGAAGCCGGTATTCCCGAAGACGATCCGCGCAACCCGGCCACCATCGCCGACAATGTCGGCGACAATGTCGGCGACTGCGCCGGCATGGCCGCTGACCTGTTCGAAACCTATGCGGTGACCGTTGTCGCCACCATGGTTCTGGCTGCCATCTTCTTTGGCGGTACCGCCGTTCTGGGTGCAGCCATGCTTTATCCGCTCGCTATCTGCGGCGCCTGCATCCTGACCTCGATCGTAGGCACCTTCTTCGTCAAGCTCGGTTCCAACGGCTCGATCATGGGCGCACTCTACAAGGGCCTGATCGTCACCGGCCTGCTATCCATCGTCGGCCTCGGCGTCGCCACCCATGTCACCCTCGGCTGGGGTGAGATCGGCACCGTCGCCGGCATGGTCATCACCGGCAAGAACCTATTCATATGCGGCCTGATCGGCCTCGTGGTGACCGGTCTCATCGTGGTCATTACCGAATACTACACCGGCACCAACAAGCGCCCGGTCAACTCTATCGCCCAGGCGTCGGTCACCGGTCACGGCACCAACGTCATCCAGGGCCTTGCGGTCTCGCTGGAATCGACGGCGCTGCCGGCGATCGTCATCGTCGGCGGCATCATCTCGACCTATCAGCTTGCCGGCCTCTTCGGCACGGCGATCGCGGTCACGACGATGCTCGGTCTTGCCGGCATCATCGTTGCGCTCGACGCCTTCGGCCCGGTCACCGACAATGCCGGCGGCATTGCCGAAATGGCCGGCCTGCCCAAGGAAGTGCGCCAGTCCACCGACGCGCTCGACGCGGTCGGCAACACCACCAAGGCGGTGACCAAGGGCTACGCCATCGGTTCGGCCGGTCTCGGCGCACTGGTGCTGTTTGCCGCCTACTCGAACGACCTGAAGTTCTTTGCCGCCAATGGCGACAAATATCCCTACTTCCAGGGCATTGGCGAGATCTCTTTCGATCTCTCCAACCCCTACGTCGTCGCTGGCCTGATCTTCGGCGGTCTGATCCCATATCTGTTCGGCGGCATCGCCATGACGGCCGTCGGCCGTGCGGCGGGCGCCATCGTCGAGGAGGTGCGCAAGCAGTTCCGCGAGGATCCGGGCATCATGGCCGGCACCTCGAAGCCGAACTACGCACGCGCGGTCGACCTTCTGACCAAGGCGGCAATCAGGGAAATGATCATCCCGTCGCTGCTGCCGGTGCTGGCGCCGCTCGTGGTCTATTTCGGCGTGCTGCTGATCTCGGGCTCGAAGGCGTCCGCTTTTGCCGCCCTTGGTGCCTCGCTGCTCGGCGTCATCGTCAATGGCTTGTTCGTCGCCATCTCGATGACCTCTGGCGGCGGTGCCTGGGACAACGCCAAGAAGTCCTTCGAAGACGGCTTTGTCGACAAGGACGGCATCAAGCATCTCAAGGGTTCCGAGGCGCACAAGGCTTCGGTGACCGGCGACACGGTCGGCGATCCCTACAAGGACACCGCCGGTCCGGCCGTCAACCCGGCGATCAAGATTACCAACATCGTCGCGCTCTTGCTGCTGGCCGTGCTCGCGCACGGCTGATCAAAAGCATCCACTCGAAAACAGAACCCGCGGGAGCGATCCCGCGGGTTTTTTGTTGAAGCGATGACAACGTCGACCCTTCAGCGCTTCGCTCGCCTGGGTCCTCCAGTGCGTGGTGTGCAAGCATCTCATCCAAGCTCGGCTCGCGTTTCCTTGGCCACGGCCACACCCGGTGAACGATCCCCATAACAAAAACCCGCAGGATCGCTCCCGCGGGTTTTTGGTCGCCTGAGATGAAGAGGCTTCCGGAATGGAAGCCGAAAGGAATTAGACGCCGCCGCCCGGAATGCTGGGTGCCAGCTTGCTGGCACCGTTGATGATCTGGCTGAGGAAGTTCTGGTCCTTGCCGCCGGTCGGTGTGGTGCGCGAGATGAAGTCGAACATCTTGCCGTCTTTCATCCCGTAATTGGCGATCTGGGTGACGCGGCCATCGGCGCCGAAATAGACCGCCAGCACATGCTGGTCAATCAGCCGTGGCTTGTCGAAGGCGACGTAGCGCTTGCGCGTCTGCGAAATGTAATAGAAGGCCTCGTTGTCGAAGGTCGCGGTCGTCGACGGTGTTCCGAGCGCCAGAAGCACCTGCTCGCGGCTCGAACCGACCGGCACCAGGTCGATTGCCTGCTGGTCTATGACGTAACCTTGCGTCAGCGTCTCACTTGGGCTGAGGTCGCCGATCATCTTGGAGGTGTGGCAGGCGGACAGTGCCGAAACGATCATCAGCAGCGAGATCGCGCCGGCGGGCCTGGACGAGAAGGTCGACTTGAAATTCAGCGCGCGCAACAACAACTCCATTAGCTGGCCGCAACTTGCGCTGGGCCGCGAAACCGGTAAACCAGCTTGCTTGCCGATGCAACAAGCCCACTTCAACAAACGGTCCCCAGGAGACCATCCCCAATGTTCCAGCGCTTTTTTGGCCGCGAACGCTACGCCAACCGCGCTATCACCGAGGCGCTTTACGCACAAATCGTGGCGGCGGCGCGGCAGACCGTGTTTTATTCCCACTGGAATGTGCCGGACACGCCGCTTGGCCGTTTCGAGATGCTGTCGCTGCACATGTTCCTGTTCCAGCACAGGTTGCGCGGGAAGGGCGGTGCGGCGCAAGAGGTCGCCCAGGTGCTGATCGACGAGTTCTTCCTCGACGTCGACCATTCGTTGCGGGAATTGGGCATTGGCGACGTGGGCGTGCCCAAACGCATGAAAAAGCTGGCAAAGATGTTTTATGGCCGAACCGCTGCCTATGACGATGCCCTGGAAAGAAACGACCATGAAGGGCTGACCGCGGCTCTTGCCCGCAATGTCCGGCCCGACGCGGGCGCCTGGCTGGAAGCATCGCTGCTGGCCAACTATGTTACCGACGCGCGCAGTCATCTGGCCGCGCAGACATCCGAATCGATTGTCTCCGGCACGCTGACCTTTCCCGCCGCCAAGGAGGTTGAACAATGAAGCATGTTGACCCGCAAAGCCCGGTCTCTTTCCGCGCCAACATCACGCGCCTGCCGCAGAAGGGCCTGCCGCTGGTTATCGAGGCCGACGCCGCACAGCGTGCGGCGCTGGCCGAGGAACACGGGCTGATTTCGGTCGAATCCTATCGCGCCGAGCTCCTGGTCGCGTCGTGGAAGCGCAATGGCGTGAAGATAAGCGGTCGCGTCGAAGCCGACATCACCCAGGCCTGCATCGTCACGCTCGAGCCTGTCGAAGCGCATATCGACGAACCGGTCGAAGCGCTGCTGCTGCCCGAGGATTCCAAGCTTGGACGGCAGGGTTTCGATGGTGGCGGCGAGATCCTGCTCGACGCGGAAGGCCCTGACAGTCCAGAGACATTTTCCGGTGACACGATCGATGTCGGGGCAATCGCCGAACAGTATTTCGGGCTCGCCATCGACCCCTATCCGCGCAAGCAGGGCGCATCGCTCAACGCCGGCAGCGAGACCGAACCGGCGGAGAATGAATTTCAGCAAAAACTGCGATCCTTGCTGGGAAAATCCTGAAAAGCTCGCCCGCAACGGAAAAGTCGGTTGTGCGGCAGCCCAAAACCGTTATTTTCGCCGAACCTTCGCGGTCGCTAAAGCGACCTGCCGCCTAACCGTGAGATAAATACCGCGTGATCAGGATTTCCATCGATGCCATGGGCGGCGATCACGGACCAGCCGTGGTCATTCCAGCGCTCATGACCGTCGCGACCCGTCGTCCCGACATCCGTTTCGTCATTTACGGGCGTGAGGAGGTCGTGCGCCCGGAACTCGCCAAATTTCCCAAGCTCGCCGAGATCAGTGAATTCTTCCATTGCGAAATTGCGGTCAGGATGGATGACAAGCCGAGCCAGGCGCTGCGCCATGGCCGCTGGAAGTCATCGATGTGGAAGGCCGTCGAAGCGGTCAAGGCCGGCACCGCCGACGCCTGCATTTCCGCCGGCAACACCGGTGCGCTGATGGCGATGTCGAAATTTTGCCTGCGGACCATGGCCACCATCGATCGCCCGGCGATCGCAGCCCTTTGGCCGACATTGCGCGGCGAAAGCGTGGTGCTGGACGTCGGCGCGACCATTGGGGCCGATGCGCAACAGCTCATTGATTTTGCCATTCTCGGCACCGGCATGGCGCGCTCGGTCTTCGGCATAGCCCGGCCCAGCGTCGGCTTGCTCAATGTCGGCGTCGAGGAGATCAAGGGCCAGGAAGAGGTCAAGGAGGCCGGGCGCATGCTGCGCGAAGCCAACATGGCCTCGATGAACTATCACGGTTTCGTCGAGGGTGACGACATCGGCAAGGGCGTGGTCGACGTCGTCGTCACCGAAGGCTTTGCCGGCAACATCGCGCTGAAGACGGCGGAAGGCACGGTGCGCCAGATCGGTGGCTATCTGCGCGCGGCGATGAGACGGACTCTGATGGCCAGGATCGGCTATATCTTCGCCAAGGGCGCCTTCGATCGCCTGCGCGAAAAAATGGATGTCGGCCGCTCCAATGGCGGCGTTTTCCTGGGGCTGAGCGGCATCGTCGTCAAAAGCCATGGCGGTGCTGATTCTGACGGGTTCGCCGCCGCGATCGAACTCGGCTATGACATGGTCCGCAACAATCTCCTCGACCGCATCGAGGCCGATCTGGACCTGTTTCATGCGCGCAACCCGCGTGCCCTGTCATCTAGGAAATCCGACGTCGTCACCGACGCAAAGGAATAGGAAAGAACTTTGATCAGATCAGTCGTGCGCGGCACGGGCGCCGCGCTGCCCCGCCGAATCATGAAGAATGCCGATTTCGAAGGCATGGTCGAGACCTCTGACGAGTGGATCGCCCAGCGTACCGGTATTCGCCAGCGACATATCGCTGGTGACGACGAGACCACGGCTTCGCTCGGGGAAGCAGCGGCACGTGCCGCACTTGCCAATGCGGGCCTCACGCCCGCCGACATCGATCTGATCGTGCTGGCGACCTCGACGCCCAACAACACATTCCCGGCCACCGCCGTCGAGATCCAGAACCGGCTCGGCATGCATCACGGCTTTGCCTTCGACTTGCAGGCGGTCTGTTCGGGCTTCGTCTATGCCGTGACCACCGCCGATCTCTACATCCGCGGCGGCCTGGCCAAGCGTGTCCTGGTGATCGGTTCGGAAACATTCTCGCGCATCCTCGACTGGAGCGACCGCTCGACCTGTGTGCTGTTCGGCGACGGCGCCGGCGCCATGATTCTGGAAGCAGGCGAGGGGGCGGGCACGATCGCCGACCATGGCGTTCTGGCGGCCAGCCTGCGCTCCGATGGCACGCACAAGGACAAGCTTTTCGTCGACGGCGGGCCGTCGACCACGGGTACGGTCGGCCACCTCCGGATGGAGGGCCGCGAAGTCTTCAAGCACGCGGTCGGCATGATCACCGACGTCATCGAGGCGACGTTCGCGCAAGCCGGTATCTCGGCCGATGATCTCGACTGGTTCGTGCCCCACCAGGCCAATAAACGAATTATTGACGCTTCCGCCAAGAAGCTCGGGATAGCTGAGCAAAAGGTGGTGGTTACGGTCGATTTGCACGGTAACACCTCGGCTGCTTCCGTGCCGTTGGCGCTGTCGGTGGCCGTCGCCGACGGCCGCATCAAGAAGGGCGATCTCGTCCTCCTGGAAGCGATGGGTGGCGGCTTCACCTGGGGCGCTGTCCTGGTTCGCTGGTAAGTGCCGAACGGTCCAGTTTCGGTCCTTGACCTTGACGGATCAATTACTTAGGCTCTGCCGTTGTTGTGCCGAATTTTATGTTTTGAGCTGATGGGACGGTCGCATGGGGGGAAAGACACTTACGCGCGCCGACCTTGCCGAGGCAGTTTACCGGAAGGTCGGCCTGTCGCGCACTGAATCGGCCGAGCTCGTCGAAGCGGTGCTGGATGAAATCTGCGAAGCCATCGTGCGCGGCGAAACGGTGAAGCTGTCGTCCTTCGCGACATTCCACGTCCGCTCCAAGAACGAACGCATCGGCCGCAATCCCAAGACCGGCGAGGAAGTGCCGATCCTGCCGCGTCGGGTGATGACCTTCAAGTCGTCGAATGTGCTGAAGAGCCGTATCTTGCGCTCCCATCAGAGCGGCAAGGCCAAAAGCGGCAAGTAGTCCATTGCGCGGTTGAAAACTGCCGCCGCCATGACGCCGGGCTTGAATATTGCTTGATAAACCGCTGAAATAAGCCCCGATTCGGCAGGTAGGCCGGATCATCGTCCAGCGTGAGGATTCGCCCATGGACAAGAGCCCCGACGCCTTTCGTACCATCAGCGAGGTCGCCGAAGATCTCGATCTGCCGCAGCATGTGCTGCGCTTCTGGGAAACGCGTTTCAACCAGATCAAGCCGATGAAGCGCGGCGGCGGCCGTCGTTACTACCGGCCGCAGGATGTCGAGCTGATCAAGGGCATCCGCCACATGCTCTACGACCAGGGCTACACCATCAAGGGCGTGCAGAAGCTGTTGCGCGAGAACGGCAACCATTTCCTGGTTGCCATCGGCAATGGCGACATGGCCGCCGTCGAGGCGATCTCGCAGCGGAGGCAGGCTGACCAAGTGCCGCTGACGCCGGCGGCCCAGCCGCGTGGCATGGACGACGAACTGGTCGGCCAGCCGCGGGTGAAGCCCAGCCGCCGCTTTTTCGGCCTGGGCAAGAGCGACGAGGACGGTCCGGTGCAGCCGGATGCATCGAAACTCTCGCGCGACAACAGGGCCTTGCTGCAGGAGGCGCTGTTCGACCTCCTGGAATGCAAGCGCCTGCTTGACCAGGTGCGCTGACCGCGGCCCGACGCGACGTCGATAGTTCGAAAACCGGAACCCGTCTTCCGGTGAGACGTTACGCTTCCTTCTGCAAGTGAAGGAAACATACCATGGCATCATTTTCGACCCTCTCGGACATCGATCTCGACAGGCAGGTCGCGGTTCTCAGCAAGGAACTGGCCAGCTTGAAGAGGGCTGTGGCGAAGCGAGGCGGCGCCTACTACGAGGACGGTCGCGATGCCGCGCTCGACACCTATTCCGATCTTGCCGGGCGCCTGCGCGACGCCATGCCGGCAATCCGCAAACAGGGCAGGGTGATCGAGAGGTCGGCCCGCGACCATCCGGCGGCTGCCGCGGCGGTCGGCCTTGTGGTGCTCGGTCTTGTCGCCAGTCTGCTGTTCAGCCGGCGCTGAATTCTAAAACCCAAATCCCACAGATACGAGCAAGAAGAAGTGACGGCTCGCCCTAAGGTGATCCGTCATTTTCCTCGCGATCGGCCATGTCTGTTGTCGCTCCGGCATCTGGCGAGGAGCGTGTCGGCATAGAGGCGCCCAACACCTCTGTGTCGCCGGCGCAGGAATGCGGATTGGTCAAGCCGCCAGAGCCGCTCGATTCGCCGGTGAACGCCGGATTGGTGGTGGTGCCATAGCCAGCGCCGGGATAGACGACGATCTCACCGGCGTCGCGCATTGGATTTGCGTGAATTGTCGATCCGCGATCGAGCCTCCCGGGGCGGAGTAGCCGGCCTTGGACAGGAAGCCAAGGCCGGTCTTCTCGGTGGCGGTCTGCGGAGCTTAGGCCTTGTTTCCGATCACATGGTGGTGGTGGCGGTGATGATGGTGGTGGCGGACATGGTGGCGATGATGATGGTGGTGACGATGATGCTTTGCCATCGGGGCGGCATCCGCACTCGTCGCACCGATGACGGGCACCGTGAACGCCAATGCAACTGCAAGCCCGAGGGCCGAGAGGAGGGACTTCTTCATGGATCGTTTCCTTTTGTTTCGCGGGCGTATGGATCGGGGCGATAGCCCGGCCGCCGCGAATGGAATTACGCGCCTGAATTTTTTCGTCAGTATTTCCCGATTGTAGAATTTTGTTTCTGGACTGTTTCTGCCCAATTCAGCCTCCCGCCACCATGCACGGCAAGATCGAGAGGCGGCCATTGGCCGCCTGTTCCACTACATCGGCGGCACGACGCCGTTGTTTCCGACCACGATGCGGCTGGCGCTCAGCGCGCCGTCACTGCCCCGCTCAGCGGTGACGAAGACCGTCGCACCCGGCTTGAGGTCGGTCGGCGTCGCCGGCGCGAAGGTCACGACGGGCGTGGTGTCGGGGATCGAAATCTTCTTGGTCTGGCCATTGTCATAGGTCAGCGTGACCGATCGCCCGCTTATGTCGGTAACGTCGGCGACTGTGCCGTTGGTCATCCGGCTGTTTGGCTGCAGGTCCCAGGGGCGGTCACCCTCGCCAGTGCCTTTCAGCGCGGCCGGAAAGACCACCACCTCCAGGGCGCCACTGCCGCCATCGGCTTTCGAAACGGAGGCAATGCCGAGGAAATCGCCCTGCTTGATGTCTTTTGCCGAGGCGTTGGCGACGCCCGAGATCTTCCAGCCAGCCTTGAGCTTGATCGCGTCGGTATCGCCCTGGCGGGTTTTCACGGTGAGCAGCGTGGGCTCAAAACTGACCACCGTGCCGCGCACACGCAGCGCGTCTGCGGCTTGGGCGGCGTCCGCGCCGGTGAGGGAAAGGCTGGAAATCGTGCCGAGCACGACCATGACTGTCTTCAAGTTCATTGCAAAAAATCCTTCCGGGAACGAGCTGGCTGGAACCGGATGGTTTCACGCCAGCGACCCGGAGATAACGAATGGGCGCGGCGAAACTGCCGGCAAAAGCCCGATCAGGCCTTCAAAACAACTTGATCGCGACGTGTGCGCGAGAGGACCGCGCCAAGCACCTGGTTCACGATCCCGTGACGGCCCTTTTGGCTCTTGGCAAATCGCCGGCGAGAGGGCATCTTCCCGACCGTCTCAGGCAACACTCCTCATTTGATCAAACTCTTTCAGTCATGGAGTTGCCAATGCCCCATAATGCGAAAAGCGAACCCCACTCCGAACCGGCAACCAACGGGAGCGGGCCAGATTACAACACCCTCAGAGCGATGCGGGAGACCCGCGGTTACAGCGTGGAAGAGCTCTCCCTGACATGCGGCCTGGCGGTGGACGAAATTGAGGATATCGAAAGCGGCAGAGTGACCGACCCGTCGAAGCTGCGTCGTATTGTGTCCGCGCTTCACCTTCCCCAGGAGGCTCTGATCACCTCGGCTGCGCCGACGCCGGCGGCGCAAGGTCGATCGCTGGCGTAGATCCGCACCACGCATTCCAGAGAACCCGCCAAGGCCCCTTGGCGGGTTTCTTTGTACCTGCCGCAGCGCTTTGCTTCAGCCTGGCACTTGCCGATCTGTCTATCGCACGTGCCTATGCGTGCCGCGGCCCTGGCTGCTGGACCGTAATCCGCCCTCCACAACGTTTTTGAACCGTCGGTTTTTCGATATGAGCCTGGAATCCGTTCGTGCCTTCTTCGCCACCCATGCGCCCGACATCCATGTCATCGTCACGCAGGCGAGCTCGGCGACGGTGACCCTGGCGGCCGAGGCGCATGGCGTGCTGCCGGCACAGATCGCCAAGACGATCTGCCTGCGCGTCGGCGACCGCACCATGCTGGTGGTGACCAGCGGCATCGCCAGGCTGGACAACCGCAAGTTCAAGGACCAGTTCGGCGGCAAGCCGCGCATGCTCGACGCCGCGGAAGTTGTCGAAGCGACCAGCCACCCGGTCGGCGGTGTCTGCCCGTTCGGCCTGCCGGCGCCGCTGCCGGTCTATTGCGACGTATCGCTGCGCGAATTCGAAGAGGTGGTGCCTGCGGCAGGCGCCACCAATGCCGCGGTGCGGATTAGCCCGCAGCGCATGGTTGAGATTGTCGGCGCTGAGTGGGTGGATGTGTGCCAGGGGTAGGGCAGGCCCACCCCGGAGTTCAGGCAGGATGATACAGGACACGTTCTGGGGTTTTGCCCAGATCTGAGATTTGGCCGGACTGACCGGGGTATCTGGAAAGGCGGACTTCGGGGGCAAGTCCTGCTTTAAATGGTCGGAGTGGCCGGATTCGAACCGACGACCCCTTGACCCCCAGTCAAGTGCGCTACCGGGCTGCGCTACACTCCGGACCGCGCAAAGCCCTATATTCTCAAGGGTTGGAGTGCAAGAGCCCAATCGGACAAAAACCACGAAACTGGAACAAACGGTGTCCCGGTGTGCCTTTGGTGACCAAAAGTCACACCGAAAATCACACCGGAAGTTCTGGATATGTTCCTGTCTCTCAGTGAACTTGCTAACCAAGCAGTTGGCCATAGCCGGACGATCGGCGTCCTTGAAACTGATGCGTCGCAACCCTCTGAGTCCTGTATAGACCCCACGAAGTCCCCAACAGGCCGTCGCTATAATGAAATTAGCAGCGCATCGAAGCTGCGATTTCAGAGGAAAAGTGACGATGAGTAACCGCTCCGGCAAGCCTTACGCAGGCACCAGGCTCGCAAAGTATCTTGAAAAGCGTGTCCTCGAACTGAGGCCGAAGAAGACCCAGATTGCGATTGCTGTCGAAGCGGGATTCGTCAACCCCAACATGCTTGCCATGATCAAGGCCGGCACCGCCAAGCTGCCGCTCGACAGGGTGTCGGCTCTGGCTACTGCCCTTGAGTGTGATCCCGTGATGCTCTTCCAGTTGGCGATCGAGCAGCTCGGTGGTGACACCACAGAGCTAGCCGTCAGGCAGATTTTTGGGACCCTGGTGACCGAGAACGAAGTGGCATGGCTGGAGGAAATCCGCCGTGCGTCGGACCGCACCAATCCGAGCCTTACCTCGAAGGCTCGGTCGGCCATTCGGGGAGTCTTCGGCAAATGAAGGATCAGCCGGATTTATCTGAGAGCTCGCGTCGCAACGCTCATCTTTATCGCCGAGAGATCACGTCCAACGAACGCTTCTGGTTGGAGACGATCAGGCTGGCATCCTGGGATTCGGATCCGGCACCCACTCTCGATCGGGTGCAGAAGCTTCGAATGATCTTCCAGACCCGAACTTAACGCCAGACGAGTGTCCTCGGCCGCTGCCGGCAGCGTATCAGGCGTTGCGTGATCAACCTGCTGCGTTGTCGAACACCTCAACTCGGACCATATCATGCAAGACGAAAACGGCTTCGATCCCCGTTGGACCGGTAAGTCCATTCCCAAGAAGCACTGGCATTTTCATCAGCAGCTCTTGGCACGATACGGCATCATTCTCGCTCCTGGTGAGTTCTCCCAGATGCTCAATGATATCGAGACCGGTCGCGCAACGGTTATCGAACGCAGGTCAGCCTCCAAGGTCGTATACATGATCCGGAACACTCGCTTGTGGGAGCGGTATTTCGTGCTTGTGACGAACGGCTACGTCGTGACCGCTCTTCCGCCCAGCAAGCGCTTCAAGAAGCTGCGGCGGGAGTTACCGGGCTAGATTGGGACATGCCGCGACACGCCTGTCCTTTCACAAGGCTCCGGCTGAGCGGCCTACAGATTCTCCCAACGATCGTCGGGATATCTGGTCAGCCGCCTACGGACGCTTCTTTTGGAAGTTCTCCGACCATCCACATCAGAACCTGAAGGTAGCGCGCGCGAATGTCTGGAGCCGCCAGGGCCGACAATGGGATTCGTATGTCTCCATTGAGATTGGCCATCTGAAACTCGAAGCCGGCCGAGTGCATGCGATCGACAAGCTCTTGGCGTTTCTCTTCACTTGCAAAGCCAGGCGCATAGACCAGATAGCTCAGCGAGATCGAAGCTTTCCCATTAGGGACGAGGAAGAACGGATAACGGGTGCTCCCCTTCACCTTGAGTCGGGTTCCAACCGAGGGGTTTTGGGCTTGCGTTACAAAGGTATCGAGGCCGAGCTGGCGTGCGTGTTCGATCAAATCGATGGCTGTTGCTCGGGAGGCCGCTCCGTGCTTGGCTTCCAATCGGTCGAGCCATTCGGCCTCGTTCAACACGACAGCAGACTGGGTCTTGGCAATCTTAGTTTCCGCATTCTGGGTTCGGCCGAGAACTCGCGTCGATAGCAGGCGCCCAGCAGGGCTCAAGTGTTACCGAATCTCGACCGCATAGACCTCCGCGTCGCGCATTTGCCGTGCGAGAAACTCCACGATGCGCAGCAGCTCCGGAGGCATGTCGTCAACCACAAAGATCATGCGTATTCGACCGTTGCGCAGATTGTCTTCGACACGTGGCCAGTAAGCCTCGGCATCTACGCCGTCGCCGAAGAGCTTCTGCAGGGTCTCGATCGAATCGCTGCTCAAGTCGGCGTGAGTTTTCGCAAATGACGTCTGGAGATCGCCGATGGCCCAATACGAAGGTCCGTTGGCGGCGTAGTCGAACATCTGCCCGATCACCTCGCGCCGGCTTCTCGTATCGCTGCGACGCTTGACCTCGACAAGCGTCGGGATCGCGTCCTGGTCGAGATTGAGGTGGTCAAGCGACCATCGCGCTGACCCACCTTCGCCGTCAGGCACCTCGACCTCTCGCGCAACAAGTGCCCAGCGACGTGTCTCCTCACCAGCGAATTGATCGCCGGCAAGGACTTCCGGGTGGCTTTCAAGGAGCGACTGGATAGCGTCCTCGTTCTCGTAGGGCGCTGCTTTCATCTCTGTGATCTTGTTGTGATTGTCGATGTGAAACAGTGAGGTGCGCATAGAGTTCTCTTATTGCAAACGTTCAGAGCGGAGGGATACATAGAAGCGGCTGGTAGAGAAGCCGGATGCGCACGGATTGACGGGACTCCGGCGGCTCGGACAAGTTGGACTAGCTAACGCGCTGTTTTGCTAAGGCAATATTCTTTAGTAGTCTCTTCTGCGTTACTATACAGCCTCATCGAGTTTCTGATATCGATTCGCTTAAGGCAATTGCACCTAACAGTCTCGATATATTTTGGATCCTGTGACCAACATCCGTGCGATCGACATGATGGTTCTCGACGATGTCTTCGACATGGGTGGCGGGTATGTCCTGAATTTTTCCGACCGCACATTCGCGCAATTCTTCGCCGAAGAGCTTAACATTGACATCGATGATCCAATCTATGCGCGCACTGGCGGCTCCAAGGGTA
The DNA here is from genome assembly GCF_003998295.1 of Mesorhizobium sp. M7A.F.Ca.US.011.01.1.1. Classification (NCBI taxonomy): domain Bacteria; kingdom Pseudomonadati; phylum Pseudomonadota; class Alphaproteobacteria; order Hyphomicrobiales; family Phyllobacteriaceae; genus Mesorhizobium; species Mesorhizobium sp. M7A.F.Ca.US.011.01.1.1. The sequence goes on along the minus strand of NZ_RZRT01000001.1, from coordinate 102,297 downwards.
AGCGCCTGCGCTGCTTCCTTCAAACCGTGGATAAGCCCACCGTCGTGCGAACACTGCGGGCACTATGGGAATATAGAGAGGCGCTGCGACAGCGAGCGGGGCAACCCGACAAGATCCAGAACGCGCATGGTCGGCTTCTTGAAGTGATCAATCGCGTTCAAGGTCGGTCGGACAATGCTGCTGCGACCGTCCGGATCGCCTTCGACCGACCGAAGCTTGCCAAGATCAAAAGTGAACTTGTCACCTTATCATCGCTTGCCCCACAGGCTCGAGGCTATGCGTTCGAGAATTTTCTCAAGAACCTGTTCGATGCCCATGGCCTCGCTGCGCAGGAGCCATTCCGCCTGAAGGGCGAACAGATCGATGGCAGCTTCCAGTTCGGAAATGAGACCTACCTAGTCGAGGCCAAATGGCATGGACACCCCATGGGGGTCGCCGAGCTACATACCTTCCACGGCAAGATCGAACAGAAAGCCGCGTGGACGCGCGGCCTCTTCGTGAGTAACAGCGGCTTCACCGAAGACGGCCTGGTGGCCTTTGGCCGAGGCAAGCGTGTCATCTGCATGGACGGCTACGACCTTTATGAGATGCTCGACCGCGAAATCCCCCTCAACCACGTCCTGGAGCGCAAAGTGCGCCGAGCCGCCGAAACCGGCTCGCCCTTTATCCGTGTCCGCGACCTCTTTCCTCACTGACCCGAGGGAGCGGGACCGGCATGGTGCAATTCAATGATTGGTGTGACACTGCCGATAGCAACATTGGAGTGCATGCGCTTCGACTGATGTCCGGCGACCCAGTGCGGCTGAACGCGGGGATTACCGCAACGGCCGCAATCATACCCACCCACTACGCCGCCGAGGAACGGGTTGCCGGCATTCTTCGCCGCCTTGGCAAACCCGCAGCGGCGCAGTTTGTCGAAGGAAAATTGCCGACAAGCAAGTCGATCCGCTCTGGCGACCTCGGCGAAATCATGGCTACCGAATGGATTGCCGCCCAGGGCGGCTATCAGGTGCCGATCAAGAGGCTGCGCTGGAAAGACCATCGCAACATGGCAATGCGCGGCGACGATGTGATCGGCATCCATCAGGATGCGCAGGCCGGTCTGCTGTTTCTCAAGACCGAGGCGAAAAGTCGGGTCGCATTGACGGCCGCTGTGGTCGCCGAGGCACGTGCTGCTCTCGACAAGGATAGCGGCTTGCCATCTGCACATGCGCTGTCTTTTGTTGCCGATCGGCTGGCCGAACTCGGAAACGACGCACTTGCCGACGCCATTATCGACGCACAGCTCAAGCATGGCATCCAAGCCCAAAGCCTGCGCCATCTGACCTTTACTATGTCAGGCAATAACCCGGAAGCCCATCTGACCGGTTCGCTCCAGACCTATGCGGGCGGTATCGCGCAGTGGAGCGTCGGTTTGCGGATCGAAGGTCATGCCGCATTTGTAGCCGCGGTCTATGATCTGGTGATCGCCAATGCCAACAATTGAGAGCATTCAGGCCGATATTGACGAAGCCGTCACGCCGGGCTTTCGCGCGCGGCTGATTGCGCGTGGCCAAGCGCGCGCAATCATCTGGCGCGACGGGGTGCTCCCCGCTGGTTCGCCGGCCTTCTCGCCACAGCTTAGCTATGATCTCCACTCCTACGGATATTCGCTGCTTGAGCTTGGTCTGCGATTGCGGGAGCTCGGTGGTGACCCGACGCGCGCACGTATCGCCTTCGAGCAGGCCGCGACCGCGCTTGAAGCCGTGATGGCCAAGGGAGCCCCCGGCGAAAGCGATCGCGACTTCCATTTCGTTATGGCCGCGGCCGCGTATCATCTCGCGCATTTGTCCGCCCGCGCTTATTCACTCCTCACGATCGTCCGGGCAGAAGATAATTTCTCACCGATTGAGCGTGCACTTGGCCATCTGATGCTAAGGGATCTCGGCGCGTTGAAGACTGCCGTTCTCGACTTCCGCCTCCTGGGGACCGGCAGTGATGCGGCGATCGCAGCCGCCTTCCAGGCACAGTGGGATCAGGTCGAAGCTGCCGTCCAGCCTCCCGATGGGGCATCCTCATTCCTGTTCGACGGGGTTGATCTCGCCCTCATCGACAGCTTCTTCGGGGCGCTCGCGACGTTCCTGCTCGCACTGGAGCGTGGTGACCGGCCCCTGATGGAACAAGCTCTCGCGCGGCTCGGCGAGGGCTTGAACATCTGCGAGGAGATCAATCTGCTCCCGCAATGGTGGGCGCACCGGATCGCGCGCCATCTACTCTCCGATCTTTGGAGTTCGACGTTCCACGAGCGTCTGCCCTTGGCGCCAGCAGGCGGCGATGCGCTCGCCTGGCCATCGCTGCGCGAGCTCTTCATCGCGTCATTGCTTCGCCGTCCCAAAGCCGAAATCGATCTTTGGCCTTCGCAAATCGCCGCCGCCACGCGGGCCGCCGATCAGTCTGACGATCTCGTCGTCTCGCTGCCGACCAGCGCGGGCAAGACGCGAATCTCCGAGCTTTGCATCCTCCGATGCTTGGCCGCCGGCCGGCGCGTGATCTTCATTACACCGCTGCGCGCTCTCTCAGCCCAGACCGAAGCAACCCTCCAGCGCACCTTCGGGCCGCTGGGCAAAACGATTTCCGCCCTCTATGGCAGCATCGGGGTGAGTGGCTTCGACGAAGACGCAATCCGCGAGCGTCACATCGTGGTCGCGACACCCGAAAAACTGGATTTCGCGCTCCGGAACGATCCGAGCCTGCTCGACGATGTCGGTCTGCTCGTATTCGACGAAGGCCACATGATCGGACTCAGCGAACGGGAGGTTCGCTACGAGGTCCAGATCCAGCGGCTTCTACGGCGCGCAGATGCGGGCGGGCGCCGAATTGTCTGCCTCTCGGCGATCCTGCCCGAAGGCAACCAACTTGAGGACTTCGCCGCATGGCTTCGCCGCGACCAGCCCGGCGGCCTGGTCAAGAATGATTGGCGGCCCACCCGTCTGCGCTATGGCGAGGTGGTGTGGAACGGCCAGAATGCCCGTCTGAACCTCCGTGTTGACCAAGAACAGCCCTTCGTTCCGCGCTTTCTCACCGGCTTTGTGCCTCCGGTCGGTAAGCGGAAGAAAGTCTTTCCGTCCGATCTCGGCGAACTCTGCCTCGCCACCGCATGGCGCCTCGTCAGCGATGGCCAATCCGTGCTCGTCTTCTGCCCGGTGCGAGCGCATGTCGAGCCTTTTGCAGATCGCATCATCGATCTCCACAAGCGTGGCGCTCTCGCCTCGCTGCTTCGGGTCGGCCAGGCTGTGTTGAATACCGCATTGACGCTCGGCGCTGAATGGCTCGGTGCCGATCATCCGATCCTCGAATGCCTGAGGCTTGGCGTCGCTATCCATCACGGCGCGCTGCCAACAGCCTTCCGCAAGGAAGTCGAGCGGCTCCTACGGGAAAACGTCCTCAAAGTGACGATCTCGTCGCCGACGCTGGCCCAGGGGCTCAATCTTTCGGCGACGACGGTCATCATCCATTCGCTGTTCCGCAACCGCGAGCGCATCGCGACGTCGGAATTCAAAAATGTCGTTGGCCGCGCCGGGCGCGCCTATGTTGATGTCGAGGGCCTCGTTCTCTACCCCATCTTCGACGAAGTCGCGAAGCGCACTGCCCAGTGGGAGGCCTTGATCGCCGACCTCTCCTCGCGAGAAATGGAAAGCGGACTGCTTCGGCTGGTCGTGACGCTGCTGGTGCGCATGCGGAAGCGCGTGGGCGGCTCGCTGGATAACCTCGTCGACTACGTCGTCAACAATGCAGAGGCATGGACCTTTCCGGAAATTGCGGGCGAAAGCGCGGAGGATCGACTACGCGCCCAATCGGATTGGAACAGCTATCTTGCGACGCTCGATACCGCGATCCTCAGCCTGATCGGTGAAAACGATATCGCGGACGCTGATATTCCTGCCGCCCTTGACGACATCCTTCAATCCTCGCTCTGGGAAAGGCGCCTCAACCGGCGCAATGACGAAACGAAGGCGGCGATCAAGGCCGGGCTGGCCTCGCGCAGTCGCCATATCTGGGCGCAATCCACAGCAATTCGCCGCCGCGGATATTTTCTCGCCGGGATAGGCCTTGCAACCGGTCATGCGCTGGACGCAATGGCAATAGAGGGCAACGAACTTCTAATTGAAGCCAATGGAAATCTGCTCAACGGCAACGCCGAGGGGGCCGTCGCCGCGATTACGACGCTCGCGGAACGCGTTTTCTCAATCAGCCCATTCATCCCCGACAAGCTCCCGGACAATTGGCGTGAGGTCTTGCGATTGTGGTTGCTTGGCCAGCCACTTGCGGCGGTCGCCGCGGGTCAGGAAGCCAAGACGCTGCAATTTGTCGAGGGTGGTCTGGTCTATCGCCTACCCTGGGCGATGGAGGCTATCCGCGTGCGTGGTCTTGCCAATGGCGACGCCGTCGGCGACCTGGGATTCCATCTCGAAGACTTCGAGCTCGGGCTAGCGGTCTCGGCAGTCGAGACTGGCACCGTTCAGCGGCCCGCCTCGATCTTGATTCAAGCCGGGTTCTCATCGCGTTTGGCTGCCATCAAGGCCGTGAACGATAGTTTCGCTACATTTTCCAACGCCGTCGGGCTTCAACAGTGGCTCGCATCAGATGTCGTAAAGGCACTGAGCGAGCAACCGGATTGGCCTACGGCTGAAACCAGAGCGATGTGGACGAGTTTCCTAACCAGTTTCGCACCTCAGCAGTCCAAAATTTGGAAAGATCATCGTTACTGGGCACCGGTGGAATGGATCGCGGCACCGATCGCTGCTGGAACGCCCCTGCAGTTGCATCACTTACAAGGTCGATCGGCGGTTCTGTCCGCGGATGGTGCGCTCATTGGCCATGCAAATATTCCGCTGAATCCTTTGCGTAGCGGGCTCCTTCGGGTTGTGGCGGGTGCAGAACAAGGCCAGCTAGATCTCAGCTATCTTGGCCCCGACGACCTGTGGGTATAGGGAAAATGTAGGCGTCAAGGGGCGGAACGTGGCTTCGACGCCAATGCCGAGGTTCTGAGATCGCCGAGGAAGCGGAACCTGCTTCAACGCTAAAAAGAGATGGCGCTTGCCTTCGTTGGCAGAGGTCACAGATCCGGCCCTGTCGGGCGTGTCATTGACGTGCCAAGTAAGAGCTAGATCGAATAGGCAAACCGCCATAGTGATCAAACGTCAACGTTCGGGAGGATGGAGCCGTTGGGCATTCCGCAGCACTACAGCCACAAGCTGCCATTACGGTGTAGCGATCTTTTGCAAACGCTTTATCCCGTGGTGGAGGCCGACCGAACGCAAGCTTCACGGCATGGCGGAGCTCTGACGACCACGCTGCTCCTCGCACTCGCGACGCCGATGATCGTGCTTCCTACCGAGCGTATCCTACGCGCTTTAACGGGAGCCGCGGACCACAACGACGAGAGCGGGATCGACAAAATTCTGACGGAAAACGTTCGTGCTGAATTTGGCAAGCAGCTCGACAAGACCAATTTCTGTGAGGGGATTGATTGGGCATTTGTGGGAGGCTGGCCGATCTTCAACCTCGCTGACAGATTGCCTGGAGAGTTGGCGGAAACATTGGCGACAACCAAGGCAAACGATGCGGCGCGCAAGCTGAATATGCCGCAGTTTGCAAGCTGTCTTCGCAATGCTCTGTCACACGGCGGGATCCTGTATCTTGATGAATATGGGCGCTCCTCTGACGGCCAGGCGCATATGCTCGCTTTCATCAGTGGAAAGCGTAGCAAAAAACCACCCTTTTGCCCCGACGGCCTCCAAGAATGTATTTATACCGCGCCGCCAATGGAGTCGCTTAACATTCTTCGCATCTCGCAGGATGGATTCCGCGAATTCGTTGGGAGATGGGCAACCTGGCTTGAGAACTCGGGCGCCGCTAGAGGCCTAAGTGAAACAGTTATCGCCGCAGAGTGAACGGCTGAAAGCAGTTGAGAAGCAGATAATGATCACAGGTGAATTGCGTTCGAAGATCGATCAGGTGTGGAACGCCTTCTGGGCGGGCGGCATCGCCAATCCGCTCGAGGTGATCGAACAGATCACCTACCTGCTGTTCATGCGCGGACTGGACGATGCCGAGCAGCTCGAGGAAAATCGCTCGACCCGGACCGGCCAGCCCATGCGTCGGCGCATTTTCCCGAACGGCAAGGACGGCATCGGCGCGAACGGCGGCGTCGCCTATGCGGATATGCGCTGGTCGCGGCTGAAGAACAAAGATACCGCCACGATGTTCGAACTCGTTGCCGAGCACGTCTTCCCGTTCCTGCGCTCCATGGCGGAGGACGGCACCGCGCACGCCACGCACATGAAGGGCGCGCGCTTCACCATTCCCTCGCCGGCACTGCTGGTGAAGGTGGTCGACCTCATCGACAAGCTGCCGATGCAGGACCGCGACACCAAGGGCGATCTCTACGAATACATGCTGGGCAAGATTGCCAGCGCCGGCCAGAACGGACAGTTCCGCACGCCGCGCCACATCATCGCACTGATGGTGGAGATGACGGCGCCGACGCCGAAGGACATCATTTGCGACCCTGCCTGCGGCACCTGCGGCTTCCTGGTCGCTGCGGGCGAATATCTGCGCGACAACCATCCGAAGATGTTCCACGACCAGGAGAGCCGCGACCATTTCAACGAGGAGATGTTTCACGGCTTCGACTTCGACAACACCATGCTGCGCATCGGCTCGATGAACATGACGCTGCACGGCGTCGAGGATCCCGACATCCGCTACAAGGATTCGCTCAGCCAGGAGCATGCCGACGACGAGGATCGCTACTCGCTGGTGCTCGCCAATCCGCCCTTCGCCGGCTCGCTCGATTATGAGACCACCGCCAAGGACCTGCTCTCGATCGTCAAGACCAAGAAGACCGAGCTTCTGTTCATGGCGCTGTTTCTGAAGCTCTTGAAGCCCGGCGGCCGCGCGGCGGTGATCGTGCCGGACGGCGTGCTGTTCGGCTCGTCAACCGCACACAAGGAAATCCGCCGCATGCTGGTCGAGGACCATCGGCTCGACGGCATCGTCAAGCTTCCGTCCGGCGTGTTCCGGCCCTATGCCGGCGTCTCGACGGCTATCGTGCTGTTCACCAAGACCAACTCCGGGGGCACGGACAACGTCTGGTTCTATGACTGCCAGGCCGACGGCTTTTCGCTGGACGACAAGCGCAATGCCCTGTTGCCGACCGAAAAACTCGGGCCGACGCCGGGGCACCACGAAGCCGGCCATTTCGTCAACTTGACGCTGTCCGACGAGGAACTGGCGAAGAACAATTTGCCGGACATCGCGACGCGCTGGGCGGATTTCAGGGCAAACGGGCTGTCTTCTGCCGAATGGACGCGCCCGCGCACCGCTCAGAGTTTTTGCGTGCCCAAGGCCGAGATCGCGGCGGCCGGCTACGATCTTTCCATCAACCGCTACAAGGAGGTGGTGCATGAGGCACAAGAGCACATGCCTCCAAAGGAGATCATAGCGGAATTGAAGGCGCTGGAAAGGGAGATCGCTGAGGGACTGGAGGAACTGGAGGCGATGCTGTGAGCTTTGCTTTCCCCACCAAGCCACTGGCCGAGATTGCAGACGCAATAGACTATGGAGTTACGGCGTCTGCCTCCACGATCGACACAGGAACGAAGTTCCTACGCATAACCGATATCCAAGATGGGTATGTCGATTGGGCAACTGTGCCCTATTGCGACGCACCACCAGCCAAATTGCTTTCCGCAGCCTTATCAGACGGCGACATCGTTTTCGCCCGGACGGGTGCGACGACAGGCAAGAGCTTTCTGATAAAATCGCCGCCAAGGGGAGCGGTGTTTGCGTCGTATCTTATCAGGGTAAAGCCATCGTCCAGGATTTACCCTGCGTATCTTGCTCACTTCTTCCAGTCACAAGGTTACTGGAGCCAGATTCAGAAGCGAACTCAAGGAGCCGCCCAAGGCGGCGTGAATGCCACAAGCCTGAGCGAAATTGCAATCCCACTCCCGCCGCTCCCCGAGCAGCGGCGGGTCGCGGCGATCCTGGATAAGGCGGATGCGCTGCGCCGCAAGCGCAAGCGCGCCATCGGACTGCTCGACAGCCTCACCCAGTCGATTTTTCTGGAGATGTTTGGTGATCCGGCAACAAACCCGAAGTGTCTTGAACGGATTGCTTTAGGTGACGTGATCCACTCGGCTAGCGACGGACGGCATGTAAGTCCCGAATATTCAGAGACGGGCATTCCGTTTCTTTCCACGAGGCACATCCAACGTGGGCGAATTGTCTGGGACGATCTAAAGTTCATTTCCTCCAAAGATGCGGCTGTTCATTGGAAAAAGTGTCGGCCCCAAGCTGGCGATATCCTTTATACGAAGGGCGGCACGACCGGTTTAGCGGCCGTGGTCGACACCGATAAGGAGTTCGCGGTCTGGGTGCATGTCGCTTTGCTCAAGACGGACGTATCAAAGATCGAACCCTATTTGCTTGAAGCCATGTTAAACTCAGAATTCTGCTATGCGCAGTCTCAGCGCTATACCCATGGAATAGCCAATCGCGATCTTGGACTTAAGCGGATGGTCAAAATCGAGATGTATCTCCCATCCATGGCTGAACAGAAACAGTTCGTCAAAGCTACGGGTGTGCTTAGACGAATGAGGTTGCAGGTTGAGCAGGTTTCGACAGGGGAGGCGCACCTCTTCTCCTCCCTCCAATCTCGCGCCTTTTCCGGTCAGCTCTGACCATGCCTGAAGCGCCGGCCGGCAGTGATTGGACCGACCGCGAGATCGGACTGATTGTCGCCGACTATTTCGACATGCTGTCACTGGAACTAGCGGGCCGTTCGTTCGTGAAGGCGCAGCGCAACGCGGCGCTGCAGGAACTCATCGGACGCAGCCGCGGCTCGATCGAATTCAAACACCAGAATATCAGCGCAGTGCTCTATCGGCTCGGCATGCCGTGGATCGCCGGATATAAGCCAATGGCGAACTTCCAGCGCGCGCTGATCGACGGTGTCGAGCGCTATATCACCCGTGATCCGGCGCTCTTTGAGAACCCTATGCCGACGGCGTCCGCACCCGGCTTGCACGAGCCCCAACAAATCTTCTTCGAGGCGCCGCCTGTCACGGATTTCGAGGCGGTGCCGCGTGTGCTGGAGCGGATCATCCGGAAGTTCGATCCGGCACTCCGCGACGCCCGCAACCGACAATTGGGCAAGAGCGGCGAGGAACGTGTCTTCTTTGCGGAGCAGTCTGGCTTGCGCGTGGCTGGGCGCGACGATCTTGCGCGGAAGGTGCGCTGGGTATCGGTGGAGGATGGCGATGGTGCCGGCTATGACATCCGCTCGTTCGATCCGGCTGGCCGCGAGCGGCTGATCGAGGTCAAGACCACCACGGGTCACAAGCAGACCCCGTTTCTGCTTTCGGAGAACGAACGATCCTTCTCGGAGGAGCGACCGGATGCTTTCCGATTAGTGCGGCTCTTCGATTTCGCGCGCGCGCCACGTGCCTTCGAACTCACTCCACCATTGAATAGATCGGTGCTGTTGAAAGCCGCAACCTGGCGAGCTCAGTTCTGAAGGCAATTGCTATCTGAACTCAAAAAACTATAGCTAGTATTTGGGGTTGTGGAACTTGGGGAGGGAAGATGCCGTCGATCTACGAGCTAGATCTACCTGGCGGTATGACCGAGAGGGGTTTCTGGCTTTACGTCTGGGAGGTGAAAGTTGAAGCTGACGAGGTTCTTTATGTCGGCCGCACCGGAGACAACTCGAGTCCTTACGCCTCGTCGGTGTATCGTAGGATGGGGCAGCACCTTGGCGATGCTGATAACACCAATGCTTTGCTCCGTCACTTAGAGGACAGGTTCAAGAATCGCGAAATCCACTCATACGAGAGGTTTCGTATGTTCTCCTACGGTCCCATCTTCCCGGAAGTCGATCGGCACCCAGAATTTGTCTACAGAACTGCGCCACATTGGCAGTTGGCGCTCGACCTTCACATTCCCTATCGCGATCGCACGGCAGCATTGGAACGCAAGCTTGCTCAAGAACTGCGTGTTGCCGGCTACGATGTGATGAACACAGTAAATTCCAACGCACCTCTCTTCCAAGCCGATTGGCCGCCGGTCAGAGAAGCCTTTGCAAAGCATTTTCCCCGGCTGGCACAGGTGCTGTGATGTCTAACTTCACCTTCCTCGCCGCCGAGTTCCCGACCGTCCACGATGCGGCGGCGGAGGCCGAGAGGCAGGCGGGTGTGTCGCCGACGGCCGCCGCCTTCTTCGCCGGCAAGACGGTCGAGATCGCGGTCAAATGGGCCTTCCGCAACGATCCGGGCCTGAAGTTGCCCTATCAGGACAACATCGCCGCCCTGCTGCATGAGCCGAGCTTTCGCCGCGCTGCGGGCGATGCCGTGTTCACCAAGGCGAAGTTCATCAACACGCTGCGCAACCGCGCCGTGCATGAGGAAAAGACCATCCGGCCAGGCGATGCCGCCGGCGCGGTCAAGGAGCTTTTCCACGTCTGTTTCTGGCTGGCACGCACCTATGCGCGCAAGGCAAAGCCGGCGGATGGTCTCGCCTTCGACCCTTCGGTGCTGGCGCGCCGCGACGAGACGCTGAAAAAAGCCTTCGCGCATCTGAAGGCGCAGCAAGCCGAGCTCGACGCCAAGAACGGCGAACTGACCAAGCTGCTGTCCGACCGGCAGAACCTCGACGCCGAATTGCAGCGCTTGCGTGCCGAAGTGGCGGCGGCCCGGCATGCCGCCGAGGCGGCTCCCTCCACGCATGACTACAACGAGGCCGAGACCCGCGACCGCTTCATCGACCTTCTGCTGCGCGAGGCGGGCTGGGCGCTGGACGGGCCGGAAGACATTGAGTTCCGCGTCGAGGGCATGCCGAATGAGCAGGGCGTCGGCTTCGTCGACTATGTGCTGTGGGGCGCGGATGGCAAGCCGCTGGGCCTGGTCGAGGCAAAGCGCACCCGCAAGGATGCCCGTCAGGGCCAGCAGCAGGCAAAACTCTATGCCGACCGGTTGGAAGCGCGTTACGGCCAGCGGCCGGTGATTTTCTACTCGAACGGCTACGAGCACTGGATCTGGGATGATGTGCGCTATCCGCCGCGCCAGATCGGCGGCTTCTACAAGCGCGACGAGTTGGAGCTCCTGATACAGCGCCGCACGGGCCGCAGGAAGCTCGCCGAGACAAAGCTCAATACGAAGATTGCCGGCGACAAGCGCCCCTACCAGCAGCGCGCCATCCGCGCCATCGCTAAGGCCTTCGAGGATGAGGGCGAGCGCAAGGCACTGCTCGTGATGGCCACAGGCTCAGGCAAGACGCGCACCGTGATCGCGCTCGTCGACCTGCTGATGCGCGCTGGCTGGGTGAAGCGTGTGTTGTTCCTTGCGGATCGTGTGGCCCTGGTGAACCAGGCTGCTGGTGCCTTCAAGGCGCATCTTCCGGATTCGGCACCAGTCAATCTGGTTACAGAGCGCACCGGCGAGGGCCGCGTGTTCCTCTCCACCTATCCGACGATGATGAACCTCATCGATGGCAGACAGGAGGGCAAGGCGAAATTCGGCCCCGGGCATTTCGACCTCATCATCATCGATGAGGCGCACCGGTCGGTCTACCAACGCTATCGCGCGATCTTCGAGTATTTTGACTCGTTCCTCATCGGCCTGACCGCGACGCCCAAGGATGAGATCGACAAGAATACCTATTCGCTCTTCGATCTTGAAGACGGGGTGCCCACCGACGCCTATAGCCTCGAAGAGGCGGTTGCCGATGGCCATCTCGTGCCCCCCGTGGCGATCTCCGTGCCACTGAAGATCGTGCGCTCCGGCTTGCGCTACGACGATCTCTCCGAGGAGGAGAAGGATCAGTGGGACATGCTGGAATGGGGCGAGGACGAGATTCCCGATACGGTCGAGGCGGCCGAGGTGAACAAGCGCCTGTTCAACCAGGACACCGTTGACCAGGTCATCGCGCACCTGATGCAGAACGGGTTGAAGGTCGAAGGCGGCGACCGGCTCGGCAAGACCATCATCTTCGCCAAGAACCAGGCACACGCTGTCTATATCGAGGCTCGCTTCAACGCGGCCTATCCGTCACTTGCTGGACATTTCGCGCGCGTCATCACCTATGAGAGCGGCGCCTACGCGCAGACGCTGATCGACGACTTCTCAAAGAAGGACAAGGCTGCGCACATCGCCATCTCGGTCGATATGCTGGACACCGGCATTGACGTGCCGGAGGTGGTGAACCTGGTCTTCTTCAAGCAGGTGCGGTCGAAGACCAAGTTCTGGCAGATGATGGGGCGCGGAACGCGACTCTGCGTCAACCTGTTTGGCCCTGGTCAGGACAAGGAGTTCTTTCGGGTCTTCGACTATTGCCAGAACCTGGAATTTTTCGGCGCCAATCCAGAGATCAAGGAGCCTAGCGCTGCCAAGTCCCTGTCGGCCCGTCTGTTCGCCGCCCGGCTCGATCTTGTGCGTGCACTGGATGAGGAGGATGGCAAGACGGGCGGCTTTGCCGCACCCGAACAGCAACCTTACGAAGCGCCTGGCAATCGCCTAGACCCGCCAAGCGTGGAAGAGGTGCGCGCGAGCGCGCTGGCCGTTCTGCGCGAGACTGTCGCTGGCCTGAATCTCGAGAACTTCATCGTGCGCCGGAAGCGCCGGACTGTCGAGAAATACCAAGCCGACCAGGCCTGGAATGACATCGATGACGAGGCGCGCGATGAACTGGTCGGCGACATTGCGCCGCTTCCATCGTCGCGTGAACTGGGAACCGAGGAAGCGAAGCGCTTCGACCTGCTGATGTTCCAGGTTGAGCTTTCACTGCTGAAGGGATCGAAGCGCTTCGACATGCTGAAGAAGCAAGTGCTGGAAATCGCATCCGCGCTTGAAGACCAGACGGCCATTCCGGGCATCGCGGCCCAGGCCGCGCTCATCGAAGAGATCCAGACCGCCGAGTGGTGGGAGGGCGTTACCGTTCCATTGCTAGAGCTAGCGCGGCTGCGCCTGCGCAATCTGATCCAGCACATCGAAAAGGGCCGCAGGGCGATCGTCTACTCGAACTTCGCGGATGAGATCGGCGCCGGTGAGGAGATCGATCTGCCGCAAGTCGGAGAGGCCGATTTCGCCCGCTTCAAGGCGAAGGCTCGGCATTTCCTGCGTGGTCTTTCCGGCAACCAGGTTCTCGATAAGCTACATCAGGGCAAGCCGCTGACCGCATACGATTTGACGGAACTCGAACGGCTGCTTCTGGAGGCGGGGATTGCTGGTCCGCAGGATATTGAGCGCGCCAAGGAGGCCAGCCGCGGCTTCGGTCGCTTCGTGCGCTCGCTGGTCGGACTCGACCGTTCTGCCGTAAGCGACGCCTTCGGCGAATTTCTAGCGGAAGGTGCCGCCACGCACCAGCAAATCGAGTTCATCGGCTTGGTCATCGAGCACATGACCGAAGCCGGCTCGATGGATCCCGCCCAGCTCTACGAGGCGCCGTTTACAGACATCGCTCCCACAGGGCCTGAACAGGTTTTTGATGAAGGCCGGGTAGCCACTCTTATCGACCGAATCCGAGAGATTAGCGAAAGTGCGTCGGTGTGAGTTGTGGCCGGATGGCTCGGCGACCAGCAATGTATGAGGTATCGTTGATATGGACGCGGATAACGCGACCCCGGTTGCCAAAGGTTCTCCGAGAGGGCACCGCAGAGCGAACCAAGTCTCACCGCACGTGCGTATGGCTCACATCTGTTCGAGGGCACCGGCGGACAGCGGCGCCGTCAATGAAATGCTCGGAATGAGGCGACGGGATGACGCTGCGTATTGATTATCGGAGCCAGTCCTTTCCCGGTGTCTACAACGTGAGACGCGTCGGAACTCTTGAAACGACATGGGACGAATTGTTGTGGGCTGCGATCACTATTGGACGTCCAAGCACGCTTCATGTTTTCCAACATGGGCCTGCCTCTTTCTATGAGGCGATATTTCGCCTGTCGCTCGTCCGTATAGCGGTTGAACAGGCTTGGGGTGGCCGCCTAAAGCGAACTGATGCTTTTGCAGCACTCGACCCCACCGAGAAGGGCATGGTCAGCTACTTTCTGGGCATGGCGCTCTGTAAGCTGTTCGCATCTCGCTTGCTGCATACTCCTTGGCTGCTCCACCTCGATGTGTTTCGTCCCTATCTCAATCCCGATCTTCTTGGGAGGTCTCGCCCGGATCTAGTGGGAGAAAACAATGCCGGTGATTGGCATGCCTTTGAGAGCAAGGGCCGCTCTTTCCAGCCATCCTGGGACGACAAGCAGAAGGCGAAGTTGCAGGCGCAACGTCTGGTGTCGGTCAAGAACATTCCCTGTTCACTGCACATAGGGTCTTTCGCTTTTTTCAAAGCTGACTTGCTTGAGTTCTTTTGGAAAGACCCCGAGGCGGATGTGAAGGAGCCAATTGAACTCCCGCAGCCTGATGAAGAATGGCGATATTACTACGAGCCTCCGCTTAGTGTCGCATCGTTGCCCGAGGAGACCGACTTGGCGTCGGAACGTGAGAGCGCAGATGTAACTGTGAGCATTCATCCGAAAATTCGTCATTTGCTCGATCAAGGGCTGTGGCTACAGGCTCGGGAAGCGGCCAGAGGACTAAGAGATGAACTCGTTGCCGAGGGATATCAGCCGGATGGGCTGCGCGTCGTTGCAGGCGAAACGTGGGCAAGGCAGTTCGAAAAGCGTGGATGAGACCGATGAGCGTTCGAACCGACCCAACTCCATTCATTCTGACCGCCGATCAACTCGCCGATGATTTTATCGCCGTCGCCAGGCTTGCTGGTGTCGAACTGTCTGCTGGTGCCGTGAATATCGAGAAACTGCCTGCGCCGCATGTGCCGCCGACAAGGCTGCCGCCTGGACGAATGGCTGTCTATGTTTTCGCCCTCGGACCAGAGGTTCTGAAGGTCGGGAAAGTCGGCGCAAAGAGCCAAGCACGATACACGAGCCAGCACTACAATGCCGGCAGCGCGTTAAGCACGCTAGCCGCATCTATTCTGGCGGAGCGCGAACGGCACGGCCTGACAGAAGCAGACATGCCCCGCGCTGGACAATGGATCAGGCATAACGTCGATCGAGTCAACTTTCTGATTGATGAGGAGATCGGGATGCGGCTTCTGAACTTGCTCGAGGCGTTTTTGCAATGCCGCCTGAACCCGCGATACGAAGGGTTCAAGAGCCAAAGCACCGCCCTGGGTTGGTCTACATGCCGGCCGTATCCAAAATGACAACTCGATTTGTAGATAAGGGATGGTCGCAGGAAATCTCCCAAGCCCTTCACACCGAAGCAGACGAGCTACGAATCATTTCTCCGTTCATTAAGGTTGGAGCGGTGCATCGCTTGCTCATTGCGAGGCCAAAAGTCCTCAAGGCGATCACGCGGTTTAATCTCGCAGACTTTGCGGAAGGCGTCAGCGACATTGCGGCGCTTCGCGGATTACTGGCATCAGGCGGCGCCGTGCGAGGCGTCAGGAATCTGCACGCCAAGATGTATTTGTTCGGATCGAAACGAGCGATCGTGACATCGGCCAACTTGACTGAGGCCGCGCTCAATCGGAACCATGAATTCGGGCTTGTTTCTGATGACAAGGAGATCATCGCGGCGTGCCGCCGATACTTTGACGATCTTTGGAGGCGAGGTGGCACCGACCTAATGGTCCCGCAGCTTGACCTCTGGGACCAGATCGTAACTCGCTGTCGTTTGGAGGGCGGGCGCCGCAACAGCTTTGCTGGCTTGGGCGATTTCGGTGCCGATGCGGGCGTGACGGTCCCACCGCTCAAAAGTTCGCCCGTTTCCGTTTCCGACGCGCCGCAGGCGTTCGTGAAGTTTTTTGGGCAAGGTAGCAATCGCGCGCCGCTATCACTGCTAACGATAGACGAAGTCGAGCGTGCTGGTTGTCACTGGGGCTTGTCTTATCCAGCCAGCAAGCGTCCTTCAGGCGTGCGCGACGGAGCGGTGATATTCATTTCGCGTTTGACTAGCGATCCGAATGACATTCGCGTCTTTGGCCGCGCAATTGGATTGCGGCATGTCCCTGGCCGCGATGATGCGACTCCGGAGGACATACAACTACGGCCGTTCAAGCAGAACTGGCCTCGATACGTTCGAGTCTCTAATGCGGAGTTCGTCGCCGGAACAATGGCGAATGGCGTTTCGATGAGTGAACTGATGACCACGCTTGGGTCGGATTCTTTTATTCCGACACAGCGGAACGCGAGGCAGGGAGAAGGCAATACCGATCCACGCCGCGCTTACATGCAGCAAGCGGCCGTCGAACTTTCGAACGAAGGGCGTGGATGGCTTGCCGAACGGCTTCAGTCTGCTTTCGATCTGCACGGCAAGCTCCCGCAGGACGCCCTCGATCAGCTCGATTGGCCTCAGATCCCTTGATGGCCTTCGTGCGCACCACCAGAATCGATTTACGAACGATGACGCTTCCGTGGAAGCCAGCGCGAGGTTTACTATCCACCACCGGCGTGCCTGATGAGCTCGCCGACACGCCCGCGCGTGCAAAGTCCGCCAATGAGAGGCGACCGAATGAATGACGCCAACGAGAGCTTCATCCGCCTTTTCGAGGAAATTGCACGCGAGGTAAACCGGCGCGCTGGCACGCCGACGTTGCATTCGGTGGAGATCGAAAAGGCTTCAGAACGCGACGGGTTCGTCAAAAAGAATCGCGCACTGCTTGTCTACATCCGTGATGTGCGAAATGCGCTTCAACACCCGAAGCATCGTTCCAAAGGGGATGCCATCCGGATTTCCGAGCCGTTTCTTAAGGAGGTGCAGGATCTGCTCAACCATCTGAGAAACCCTCCCACAGCCAACTCCGTCGGTGTTCCGCGAAGGGAGATCAGGACTGCCAGTCTAAACGACCAGCTGGGCGAGCTAGCCAACGAAATGAAAAAGCATGGCTTCAGCCATGTCCCAATCCTGGATAGGCATGATGCCGTCATCGGGGTTTTCAACGAGGCAGCTATGTTCGATCACCTGTGGGCAGAGCCGGAAACGATCGTCTCTCGGCAGATGCTGATCTCGGACATCCTCCCTAGTTGCCGTCTTGACGCGAAACGCATGGAGATCTTCAGATTTGTAGGCCCGAGAACTCCACTCGACGATCTCGTCGAGATGTCCTTTCCGTCCAATCGCCCTTAACGCGGGTTGGTGCTGCCTTCGTGACTGCTTCGGGCAAGGAGACCGAGACGCTCCAACGACTCATCACGCCGTGGGATGTTTTAGCAATCTCAGCCGGAGCCTGAAGCGACGCGCATTGAATGGACTGCTTGAAATCGCTGACGTGGCATTGAGAGGTCATAGAGCCCTTCAGCGGGCGGTGTCGCTCATGGGAAAGAAGTGTGCAGGTTTTTCCCGCAACATTTCGGAAAGCAGCCGCTGCGCAACCCTTGGATGCCAAGCCCCAGTCCGAATCCGGCGTCGCGGGACCTAATAACTTCCTTTATAAGGCTTACTACACCACCGTCGTCCTCCCGGAGACGTCCTCTGCACATTCACTCCTCGGAGAAGGCAGCCGCGACGCGCGCCCCAAGGTGACGTAGTGCATCGCTGACGCGCCCGTTCAGTTCGTCGTAAGCAAGGAAGGTTCCGGCTTTCTGGGTTCCAACGCGCGGCGGCCGCTTCATCTTCAACCCCTGTGCCACCAACAGCCGTCGCTCTTGCTTTCGCAAGTGCATCGCTTGCCGCTCTCGGGCCTCATCCATGGGCTTTAGCCCGATCACTCCGGTTTTCAGGAATTTCTCTGTCCGCTGCTGATCGTGCCAGGCCTTGATGGCCGAATTCACGGAGCGGCCAGCCTTCCCGACGTCTGCGAACGTCGGAAGCATGAATGTGAAGAACATTCCCTGAAGCATAGCGAAGCGCATTCGGGCGAGGTCCTTGAGGTAGGTTACGCCGAGCGCCGAGACTGCCGGACGATCGAGCGTGACCTCGATCCGCACACGCTTGTCAGCCTCGTCGAGTTGGATAGCCGTTCCGGCCTGATGGTTCTGTGTGTCGATCACCTTGTCCATGATGCGCCAGGAAATATCCGAGCCCTTGGCGCCGATATAGTAGTTGCTATCGACGAATGGTGAGCGGTCTCGCACCGTCGAGATCAGAAGGCCTTCATTGACGCCTTCCGGCCCGCCCTCGATGTGCCTGAGAACGTGTCCAGTCTCTTCCTTGTTCTTCCCCCATGTGAAGCGAGGGCGGTCGAAGCGGTCGGAGATGACATCCCGGTCGGTCCAGAAGTGCCGTGTGAGCACCGTGAACAGCTTTGCGCGGATGCCGTCGTCTGGCTGCTTTGGAGTGAAGTCGACGCTGATCTCAATGGCGCGAATGAACGGCAGAACCTCTTGACCGTATTTGTCGCTGACCAGCTCGCAGGCGGTCCTGATCTTTCGCAAATCGGGCTCTTGGATTTTCACGTCGAAGGTATCTGCTAAGCCTCCTGGCTCTTCGCTTAGCGGCTGCACGAACGGCTTCCTGCCTAGGATAGCCTCGATATCGTTTTGCAACCACTGAAACTGTGTCTTCCGGCCAAGCCAGAAGCTGATCGTAACCCAGTCAATTACCGCTCGACAGTGGAACGCATCCAAATCGATCTCCGGCTCCAACGCGTAGCGCCCGGCCAGGCGAGCCTGCGAATTCGCCATGGCTCGCCGCCGGAAGGCGAGCTCACCGAGGTGAGCCTTCGTCTTGATTGCGTAAAGGGGGACCGCTGCTTTCATCTGCGCCATGCCATGCCATGCGAGGTCACCGACGTATCGGGTGCGGTGAGTCGCGGCAACAACATAGCCAAGAGCACTGCGGTGCCGTTTGCTGACTCATAGATGGCCCTTGGGGGGCTGGCGTGCTGTCCGGCGCCCCAAACACTTCGTTCTCACCGAACGCGCTGGTGGGCCGCTACGGCCCAACACCTCACACGCTTTATTGGCTCATACACACGGCGGCCATCCCAACCTTCCAGTCAATCAACAGATCGCTTCTACGTCGCTCTTCGCTAGGAGAGGTGCGGGCCTGTTGAGGAAGCCTTGATGTAAGCCCCCAGCCTTGGTTGCCTTAGGGAGGGTGCCGAGAACTCTGGCACCCTCAAGTGAGCATGTGGATTGCCATTGGATCAACGCTTGCAAAGATGGGACAGGAGGAAAGTCGGCGTTCGTTCAATGCCCGACATGACGAAGGCAGACTAAGGCGCCTCCTTTGCTGAATTCGAGCAGTCTGTCGGATTCGTCGTTCGCATCCAGAGGCGACCATCAGCACGGCACAAACCAACGGTCGGGAGCCACTCATGCCAAAGCCTGGCACGACACTCGACCGAGCGAAGCGCAGAGGTTGAAAATATGTTTTCACCCTTGCGGGGTAAGGAGTTCGCTCTCGCTAACAAGTAGCGTTACCAGAGTGTTCCAATGTTGCTGCGCTCGACTGGTGCGTCGAGCGTGTTTCCGTCGCTCTGTGCGCTTGCCTGTGTCTTGTCGCTTCGGTCCATTAGCGGCCGCTGACGTTGACAGATCGGTAAAAAACCGAAATCGGCCCAAAAGTGTCAAGCAAACGTAAAACTCCGTCAACTTAGCGTTGGTTTTGCCGGTGTTTTGGTTGACAGAGCGGTTGACATATGGCGGCCTGGGATAGCTGAAATGGCCTGGTCGAGGGCCGGTAGTTGACACATTTGGTGGTTTGGTTGACACCCGCAAGGTTGAGTGTCAACGGGGTATTGCAATCTAAGGTAGTGGCGAAACGTATTCGGTTGTCGAGGTATCGGCACCTTTTTCATCGCGAGCGGTAGAGGAGGTTTGGGGCCAAAAATTGCGGTGGTTGCAAAAGGCATCCCCATCGCATCTGCACCCCCACCCTAGGACTTCGATGGATTTCCACGGGAGA
Organism: Mesorhizobium sp. M7A.F.Ca.US.011.01.1.1; assembly: GCF_003998295.1. Classification (NCBI taxonomy): domain Bacteria; kingdom Pseudomonadati; phylum Pseudomonadota; class Alphaproteobacteria; order Hyphomicrobiales; family Phyllobacteriaceae; genus Mesorhizobium; species Mesorhizobium sp. M7A.F.Ca.US.011.01.1.1. The sequence continues at coordinate 82,402 of NZ_RZRT01000001.1, read as the reverse complement.
CAGATTCCACCTGCTTCCGAGGACGAATAGCGAGCCATTCCCCGATTTTTGTCGAGCCAGTTTGCCGATTCGGATTGCTGCGATGCATCGGTTGGTCAGTGCATCTCCGCATTGCCTTCGCTTTTGTGGTTGCGAGAACGACGAGCAATTCCCATCAGAGCCCACGGGGCTGCCCTGACGATGACGGCAAGTTTTCTCATCCTGGTCCGCGCCTCAATCCTATTTCGGGCGCAAGCGAAAGTGGCTAGCGAAAAATTTTGCATGAAACAGCTAGGTAGCACCCAAACAGACGGGACTGCTACCAACGAGTTTTCTGCAGAAACGCCGGCATAGCAGCCTCGGGATCGCTGCGGCGTCTTTCGATCAGCTCCCTCACATCCTGCGCGTTGAGCCCGAACCTCCGGGCAAAATATTCCAGCTCATATTCCTCATTGTCGATCAATGCGATTGGACCCAGCGCGCGGAGAACGGGTGCATAAACGTTGCGAATTCCGCCCACGCCCTCAATACGCTCAAGGATATGTCCTCTATAGCTGCCAAAGGCGGGACCGCCGGCCAACAAGTGGTCCTCACGAAGCTTCATCGCGACGTCCTCGCCGGCGTAAAACGTTCGCGCTGACGGACCTTGAGGTTGATCAACGACTGGCTTCTCTCCGCGATCGGCAGCCTCTTTTTCCAGGATGCGAGTATTGCGCATTCTGACCCGGTCCTTAAACACCGCGATGCGAGTGTTTAGAGCCTCTTCTGCCTTGGCATTTTTAGCGACGCGATGTGAGAGCAGACTCCGACTTACGAATGCCCAGGCACAAATCGCCGCTAGTGCAGCCATGAAGATCCAAAAAGGTGCGCTCATCGCAGGAATACCTCGTTGAGGACAGCTCTACCCATTGAATGTAGGACGAACGCTAGTCCCAAGCAACTTATGGTGGCCACGACGAGCTCCGAGTCGGTCAGAGTAGCCAGCAAGGTTGTATGGTAGAGGAACCCAACTCCAGGTCCTATGAGGCCCAAAGTCAGTAGGGAGGTAGACGCTCGATCAAGCGCGTTGGCTGTGAATTTCGCCAGCTCGCGCTCAAGCTCCCTCTGTTTCTTTAGAGAGTCCGCTTCCTTCTCGATCGCGGCTTCCTCGTCCGCGAGATCCTGGATGTCATCCGGGACGGGCGCCGTCGCTCTCTCATCTTCCTTGCTCGGAGCCTGTTGTGTCTCTCGTAGCGTCGCTTGGAGCCTTGTCAGCTCTTCCTCGAGATCGGGCGCGGTCTGCTGACGAGGTTTGGTTCGTCGCGGCTTTTGCGGATCCTCAACTTCTGCCACCTGCATCCCCCTTTTAGCGTGTGCTAGGTGTTAGCCTAGAACTCGATCGCGGGAAACAGTGGGCCTTCGAATGCCTTTTTGAGCGCCTCTTCCTTTCGCCCTCGGTGAGGATGCTGCTCGGACACCTACCTTTTCGTCCTCGACCAGGAACTCCGTCGGACCGATGTCGTGCATAGCCACCCAGAGCTCCTGTCTGCACTGCGGTTCTGTATATTTCATTTGTAACGCTGCTGTGCTTGGGACGCGGCAGGTTAAGAGCGTCGCGCGCAAGAACCTATGAATAGGTATTCGTGCTCACGGCCGATCGCTGGCCGTCCAGAAAATAGGTATTCGCTGAAAGGCGGAAGGTCAGGATTCGGTCGGCGGATAGGTATTTTAAGAACCCACCTAAACCAGGCACCTGCCGGAGCTGCCGATCTACCTCGGCTTTGGCCTCTGCATCAAGACGCTCGCAGGCGCCTCCGGGCGCCTCCAGCTCCCCCGCATGTCCTGCAGATTTAGAAGTGCTTCCGCTCGTCGGGACGTCACCGCCGGCCGCTTTCCCGCGATAGACTGCCTGCAGTTGGGAACATTCGTGATGGCTGTCCCTCCTTCCAAGGCAGAAGCGGCATGCGAAACCGGCTGAGGGGTCATCGTCTAAAGGCTGGCGTCTGCCGCAGTGGCGCGAAGATGAACTGGCGCAAGCTCACGTGCCACGTCGAGAAGGAATCGACATCATCAGAGTGAAGCCGGAGGCGGGTAAGCCCACGATGGTGCTGTCGGACCAGTTCCGTTACATGGGCGGCGCCGTAGTCACCTTCAAAGCCGACAAGCGGCGGGCCTTGAGTGACAATGCCGGCGCGCCGGCACCGAAAGGGCTCGCGAAGGAAAAGGCCGAATGGCTGAATCCCGGCCTGATCGGCCGAGTGAAGTTCCTGAAGGGCGAGGAGAAGCTTCGCCACGCATCGCTAAAGGACTTTTGGGAGCGAAGCTAAACGTCCGTCGAAGACCTCACCGGCACATTTTCAGGGCCGGAGGCGGAGATCTTGGTTAGCTTGATATCGCCAAGCATTATGAATTCTGGGTTCGACGCCTGAACGGCCAGGTCGACTGCCTTTTCGACCTCTGCCACCACCGCTCGAAGCCGCTTCATAGTTCGCTCCGCCTGCCACGGTGCAGCTTGGCTATCGAGCCTATAGTCGTATCGGATTTTGACATATTCCTTCGACCGCTTTGGCGATTGAATGAAGTCTTGGACCTCTTTTGGCAACTGCAGTCCTAGGGCCTTGCAGGCTGTTAGCCTGTCAGCAAAGTGGTGGTTGTAGTCGCGGACATCCTCCGGCGTCGTGCCGCCGAGTAACTGAAAACATCGCAGGTAGTTTTCCAAGGCCTGGAAGTAAAGAAGCCTCCGTGGATGGTCCGACATCTGCGGCCCGATCTTCGCCAGGGCGTCGGCGCTTATCCTGTAGGTCTGGGCGAAGCGGAAGACGCCGTAGGCCGTCAGGTCCTTGCCGTGGACAACCTTCGTTTTTTTCGTGGCGGCATCCCCCATGGTTAGAAGGATGCCGCCATTAGCTTAGCAGGGCAAGCCGGATCACCGCCTATCGATTGAAATCTTGGGCATGTCGTCGCCTTCCCCCTGTATGAGGAATTCAGCGAGCGCGCCCATCAGCCACTCGGCATTTTCGCGGTCGAGCAACATATCGACCGTGTCGTCATCGTCAGTGACCAACTCCAGCGTGCCTCTCAGCGGCTTGCGGGAAGTCACTTCCACATCACCGTCCTGATACTCAACAAATTTCGACATAGTTTTCTCCTAAATGATCGTGGGCTGCAGACCTGCATGAGCAGGTCCGCGAGCCAGTTGATGTTCAAGGAGTTGTGTTGGGCAGCCGTGCTGCTCGTTGTCTACGACGTAAGGGCTCCCCCATCGTCGGTTATCACGCGGCGTGATACTCAGAGTGCCCGGCGCCGGTTCTCTCGAGGCACTGTGCAAGAGTGACCTAGTGGGTGTAGGCAGTCAAGGTCGTTCAGTCAGCCTTAAGCCCGGCAAGAAGCAGCTTCAGCGCAAGCCAATATCGAACCGCCGCACGAAGGCAGGCTTCTTCATTTCCTTGCTCGAATCATCGCCCGCGAGTTGCGGGGGTCGTCGGCAACGTCACGATCGACGAGGTGCGGGATAAGGCCCGCTGCCAGAAGTGCGGCAGCGAATGGATGCGAGTGCAGCTATTCCACACGACCGGCGAGCACGCCCACACGATCCGGTTTCGGCGCCTAACGTGCAGATCCGTTGGGAGAAGCGCGTGATCTGGCGCCATGAGTAGGCTTGGCGGCAGACTACGGCTGAGCTTCGTCCAAAAGCTTCGCGAGCAGGCTGACGAAGGCGATAAACTCCAAGGCCCGTTCTGCATCGTCATTGATGAACCCGTGTGCTCGGGGGTTCCGCAGACCCGAGACAGCACCGCTAAATAGCTGCATGAAGCCTTTCTGTTCGTCTTTGTCGCTTTGATCCTGAAGGGCGTTGAATTTCAGTGCTGGGTTAGAGGGGTTGAACGCCCGCTCCATCAGTGTCGTGCCATCGAACTCAAGCCCACTGCGGAGACGCACCAACCCGTTGAGTGCCTTCACCGCGGCCTCTACAGCGTTGGCATAGTGGCCGTCCTGATAAAGCCTGTTTGCCGCGCGCGCGATTTCGGGCTGGAGATCGAGCCCGCCGTAAGCGCGGACCGTCCTTTCTATGCTGTTCTCGCTCTCGTCACCTACCCGCTCTTCGAAAATTTCGATGACCGACTTCAGTTTGGAGATACCACCTCGGACTTTCTCATCGACCGTATCGATGTTGCCCCTCAGCGAGTCGTCCATCCCTGAAAACCAGACATTAAATACAGGCTTGAATGTCTCGATTCTGTATTCTGCATATTCCAGCGTATCGGCTCCAAAAATGTCCCGAAGAGTGGAATTGATCTTGGTTGAAAAACTATCGAGGACATTCCCGCCGTCCTTTTCCGTCAAGCTAAGGACGTCGAACGAAGATAGCTCCTGAAGTCGCTTCTTCAGCTTTGGGAGAGCCGCGCGGAGTTGCGCGTCCGATAGGTTCGCTGAGCGTAAAGTTGGTTCCGGTCGGCGGGCCATTCTATTTCCCTTTCAAAACCATCTGGCCAGCGGATCACGCCTTCGCTTTGCTCTTGGCAGTCATTTTCCTCGTCGGCTTGGCCAACAACTTCCGGCCGAGCCCGGCTGCCTTTGCCAGCGACGACCGCTGGGCTGCGTAGTTCGGCGCGACCATCGGATAGTCCGACTTCAATGCCCACTTGGCCCGATATTCGTCGGGCGTCAGGCCGTAGTGCACGTCGAGATGACGCTTCAGCGATTTGAACTTTTTCCCGTCCTCGAGGCAGACGATGTGGTCGGGGAACACCGATCGCTTGGGATTGACCGCGGGAGCCTGGGTCGGTGTCTCGGTTTCGACCGGTCCGCCGATCTTCGAAAGCGACGAATTCACGCTTGCGATCAAATCTGGGAGTGAGGCAACCGGCACAGGGTTGTTGCTGACGTAGGCGGACACGACATCCGCAGTGAGCTCGATCAGTCGGCTTCGGCTGTTCTCATTCTCTTCCGACATGCAATAACTCCTATTTGCGGCGGCTATGGCTGAAATCTCTTAGCCAGTTTTCGGAGAAATTCCACCCGCGTAAGTGGTTGCGTGAAGTGATCGGCATGGTAGGCACCGTGACCAGCGCGCTGCCAACAGGCAAGAGCCGCGAGTGGATGAGCGCGCACCTATTCCATGCCGCCGGCGAGCAACGATCCGCTTTCGGCGCCTAGTGGAGCTTCGATGGGAGCGGCCGGTGATCGTTAGGATGGCTAAGTGACGTAGCGTAAACCGCAGTCCTTCTGGTTCTCCGCTATAATTGGACATATGCAGCGCCTTCTTACTCCAGCCGAAGCGGCCGAACTTCTCGCGATCAGCCCAAAGCACTTACGTTGGCTTACCGACGCCAGCCAAGTGCCTTGGGTGAATATTGGTCTCGATGGCAGGCGGCCGACGCGACGCTACCGACAAGAAGACGTGCTTCAGTTCATCGTGCGGCGGAGCAGGAACGCGTGTCAGTATATCGAAAACACGGCAAACCAGAATATCACTACGACTTCATCTTTCACGGTCGTCGATTTTCAGGCGCCACGGGCACGAGCAACAAGCGGCAGGCGGAACGCATCCTAGATGAGAAGCGGCGAGAGGCACGCGCCAAACTGAAAATCGCTGCTGCCTTCACCGCCGAAGGTCCAATGACCCTGGAGATCGCGACCTCTCGCTACTGGCACGAGGTAGGTCAGCATCTTTCAAATGCCGACAATTGCTTCCGATTCCTAGGCCGGCTTCTCAGCCATTTCGGCAAGCATGTCACGCTCGACCGCATTACGGATTCGATGGTCGCAGCCATGGTGTCTACGCGCCGCAATGATGGCGTCACGAACGCGACGGTGAATCGCACGGCGACTGTGCCTCTGCGCGGAATCATGACGCGTGCAAAGAAGACCTGGAAGGTGCCTGTCTCGGACATCGACTGGAGCCGTCACTTGCTCAAGGAGCCGAAGGAGCGTGTGCGCGAGGCCAGCGTGAATGAAGAGATGCGTCTTCTGGCCGCCATGCGCGACGACTATGCACCTGCTGTGCGCTTCGCGATACTGACCGGTTGCCGGCGGATGGAGATTGTCGATCTTGCCTGGTCGCGCGTGGATTTCTTTGGCAGGACCATTACGGTCGTAGGCAAAGGCGACAAGACCCGCATCCTTCCGATGACGAATGCCGTCTACGAGCTGCTTTCGCTCCTCCAGGGCAACCACTCGACTGCAGTCTTCACCTATGTCGCGAAAAGGACGAGCAAGCGCCTAAGCCTTATTCGCGGCAAGCGTTATCCCATCACGATGGAAGGCTTTAAGACCGCCTGGCGCCGCTATAGCGCCAAGTCTGGGGTGGAGAACTTCCGCTTCCATGATACGCGTCACACCGCCGCCACGCGAACTCTACGTGCCGGCAACATGAAGGTGGTCCAGCGAATGCTTGGCCACGAAAACATCACCACGACGGCGAAATACGCACACGCGATGATCGAGGACATGCGTGTTGCCATGGATGCAGCAAATCACACCGGAAGTCACACCGGCGGAACGGAATCGGCACTTAATGGCTTGAAAGAAAATAAGAAATCGGCCTGAGCAACCTTGACCCCCAGTCAAGTGCGCTACCGGGCTGCGCTACACTCCGGACCGCGCAAAGCCCTATATTCTCAAGGGTTCCGGCGCAAGGGCAAAAAGGCATGCCAATAACATAACGGAACCGAACAGCAGCCAAACGCAGGTAGCGGCATATATCCCCACGGATAGGCCGCAGGTGTTCGCGAGTCGTTCTGTGGATAACTCGACCGCGCAAATCCGCCCCGACAACATGTGCCGGACGGTAGCGTTGGGAGTTAGTCTGGAGCTGGCGTCTCCGCGTCGCGATGTGACAACCCGCTACGACGAAAGGGGAGCGCTGACGAGCTCCCCTTTCGCTTGATCTGATCCGCGAAAATGATGTCGATGGACTACTGACCCATTCCGAACTTGTAGGTTAGCCGGGCCATTACGGCATCGACCTTTGCCTCTGTACGATACGTCTCAGGGTTATCACCGAGACTTCCGTCATCGAACACGTTGTTGCCCGTGCTCGTCTTATGGCCGAGGTCAATGTGGGTGTAGTCCACGCCAAGTGAGAGGTTGTTCGTAAGGGCATAGTCGATGCCGGCGCCGACTGCATAACCGTTTTGCCACTCATTCTTCTCGTAGGTGACGAGGGCGTCGTTGTCTCGGGCTTGGAAATCCACCTTGCCGCCGGCATAACCGGCTTTCGCGTAGATCAGCACGCGATCGAAGGCGTAGCCGACGCGGCCAACGACCGTCGCATAATTCGAGATTTTGGCGGTCTCGGTGTCGCTGTCCGGAAAGTAGGGGCTGGTGATGGTCTTGCGGATGCCCGTTGCCGTCCAGGTGGCCTCGCCGCCCAGAACCCATTGGCCCCATTGCCATTGGGCGCCTGCATGAATACCGCCGGCCACGCCGCCCTTGTTGAAGTCAAAGCCCTCGGTGCCTGCGGGAACCGAATCCGTGAAAAAGCCGCCGAGGGGCTCAGTCACATCCGTCGCCGTGATGTCGCCATTGGCAAAGCCGACATGGCCGCCGACATAGAAACCGCTCCAGTCATAGGTCGACCCCGCGATCGGTGCCGCCACCATGTCGGCTGCGGAGGCCGTGCTTGCCGACAGGGCGGCAACCGCGAGAGCTGCTAAAAATCTATTCACGTATTTCTCCCAACCCAAGTAATTCCCTCGGGCACGACAATAGCCGGTACCTTAATAAAAGTATGTGACATTCTTGCCGCAACAGCATATTTTGCCATGGACCGACCGTCCGTCGAGAACTGGACTTACATTGGGTCAGACGCTTCAAAACGCAAATGAAGCGGAGTAAAGCGCATGTAGAGTGCCCAGAGCATGATCCCGAAAAGTGGGAACCGGTTTTCGGAAAAGTTCATGCTCCAACAAAGAGATAGATCAGGATGAACCAAACGTCATCCTGATCTAGTCAGGAGATCCATCAGAAACTTCGTATTCGGGCAGCTGTTCAATTCCGTTTCGGCAAGCAGGCTCTCGAAGCTGTCATCGCCGTGATGTAGGGCGGGCGGGATCTCCACCGAAGGCCAGCGTGAAGCCCTTCACTCCCGCGACTTTTATGCCGGTGCCGGCGAGCCCTGCAAGGCCGGCCGCAATAGCCGCTGGTGCCTGTATTCCAGCGCGATGGCGCCCCAGATCAGGCCGAGCAGCAGGTAGACATGGCGCCAGTGGTCGATGTCGATGAAGGTGCCGAGCCCGATGTTGCCGATGAAGGCGACATAGGCGCACAACAGATACGGCTGCCAAGGCCGGTCGCGCAGCAGGATGCGGAATCCGGCTGCCATCGTCCAGGCGACGAGCGTGAGGAACGATACGAAGCCCAGCCAGCCATAGTCCATCAGCATCTTCAGCCAGATGTCGTGGGTGTCTTCACCAAAGATCGTGCCGAAGACCAGTGGGCCAATGCCGAACGGATGCTCCATCGCCATCTGGAAGCCGATCCCGTAGCGGGCGAAGCGGCCGAGGCGGGCGGTGTCGTAGCTCTGTTCGAGATGGGCACGGTTGGAGAACATCTCCGACACGCCGGGCAGCTGCAGGATGACGATCATGGCGACGACCAGCAGCGCCAGCGCGGCCATCGTCATCACCACCACGCGCAGCCGGAACTTGCCGCTGGCGCTCTGCAGGAACAGGCAGCCGGTGAGCAGGACAGCCGAGACGGCGAACATGCCCCAGGCGCCGCGCGAGAAGGAAAAAAAGATGCCGGCGGTGATGATCAGCAGCGGTACCGCCAGCAGCGGCATGCGTGTCACCGGTCCGGTCAAAAGCAGATAGAGCAGATAGATGCCGGGCAGCACCAGGAATGGGCCGAACACATTCGGATCCTGGAAGGCGCCGGCGGCACGATCGTATTTGGTGAACATCTCCGCGCCCGGAAAGGCATGGAAGTAGCCTGCAATGCCAAGCAGCGAGGTGGCCACGGCCGAAACCACATAGGCAATGAAGATCAGCCGGTAGAGGTTCGGCTGTACGGCGGTGATCGATGCGAAGAACACCGCGCTGAAGGCGAGAAACAGCGACACGGCGAGGTAGAGCGGCGTGTTGGCAAGGTCCGCCATCTGCGTCATGGAGATCATGCCGCCGATGTTCATCGTCACCAGCAGCACCAGCAGCGGCGTGGCCGCGCGGGAAATCCTCAAGCCGAAAAGCGCCCAGATGGCGATCAGCCCGGCCATGTAGAGCTCATAGGGCGCCGGCTCGCTGATGACGAAGCCGGACAGCAGAATGCCGAGGAAGACCGCGCCCGAGGAAATCAGCGCGACCAGCTTGGCGTTGACCGCCGCGCGCGGCAGATCATGGCTGATCGCGCTCAATAGGCGTTTTCCGTGTTCAAGAGCCGGAGCGGCGTCAGGAACAGGATCCGCAAATCGAACAGCAGCGACCAGTTCTCGATGTAGTAGAGGTCATACTCCGTCCGCATGCGGATCTTTTCGTTGGTGTCCATCTCGCCGCGCCAGCCATTGATCTGCGCCCAGCCGGTGACGCCGGGCTTGACCTTGTGGCGGGCGAAATAGCCGTCGACCACTTCGTTGTAGAGCAAATTATGCGACTGCGCGGCGATGGCGTGCGGACGCGGGCCGACCAGCGACAGCGAACCCAGGAGCGAGTTGAAGAACTGCGGCAGCTCGTCGATCGAGGTCTTGCGGATGAAGCGGCCGACACGGGTGACGCGCGGGTCGTTCTTGGTCACCGTCTGCTTGGCGGTCGGATCGGCCTTGTCCGTATACATCGAACGGAACTTGTAGACCTCGATGATCTCGTTGTTGAAACCGTGCCGCTTCTGATGGAACAGCACCGGCCCCTTGCTGTCGAGCTTGATGGCGATGGCGGTCGCCAGCATCACCGGCGAGAACACGACGATGCCGATCAGGCTGAAGACAATGTCGAAGGCGCGCTTGGCGACCGAATCCCAGTCGTTGATCGGCTTGTCGAAGATGTCGAGCATCGGCACCGCGCCGATGTAGGAATAGGCGCGCGGGCGAAATTGCAGCGCGTTGGAATGCGCCGAAAGCCGGATGTCGACCGGCAGCACCCACAGCTTCTTCAGCAACTGCAGAACGCGCGATTCGGCGGTCAGCGGCAGCGATACGATCAGCATGTCGATACGGGCGATGCGGGCGAATTCGATCAGTTCCGAAATGGTGCCGAGCTTGGGGTAGCCGGCGACGATGGGCGGCGAGCGCTTGTCGCCGCGATCGTCGAAGATGCCGCAGATGCGGATATCGTTGTAGGGCTGCTTTTCGACCGAGCGGATCAGGATTTCCGCCGCCTTGCCCCCGCCGACGATGACGGCGCGCCGCTCCATGCGGCCATCGCGCGCCCAGGCCCGGATCAGCTTCGACATCACCAGCCTGAGGCCGAAGATGAGAACGAAGCCGGTGACGAACCAGCTGCCGAACAAAAGGCGCGAATAGTCCTGCGACATCTTCATGACGAATGCCGTCAGCGCCATCAGGGCGAAAGTGCCGGCCCAGACGAGCAGCACGCGGCCGAAATTGGCGATGGGCCGCATCAGGGCGACGATCTGGTAGCAGTCGGTGACGTCGAGCAGCACCACGGCAAGGAACGAGCCCGCTGCGATCGTCACCGGATATTGCCAGGCGAGATAGTTGAAGAACCCGACATAGTGGAAATAGACGGCGAGTCCGGACAGGAACAGCAAGCCGAATTCGACCATGCGCAGGACACCGCTGACCATGATCGGCGACATCGTATCGCGCCTGTACTGCGAGGCGACCTGGCGGGCGACATCGTTCATGCCGCTTGGCGTGTCGCCATCGGCCGGGCCGTCGAATTTACGCACCGCCTCTGCTGAAAAGCGGCGCGCGGGGTCGATCTCGTTCATGAGGGCTTTCCGCAAGCTTCCCCCCGGTCATAGCAAAAGAGAGCTAAGAAACCCTTGAAACAACGCATGGCTTTGGAACGGCTTGGTCCTGCGCCTACCTGTCGAGCGCGGCGAAATAGGCCTTCTCGATGTCGGCGGCCATCACATCGGCGCCGAAGCGTGCCTTGAGGTTGGCCCCATCGGGCATCAGGTCGCGATAGGCGGCCGGGTCGGCCAGCGCCTGGCTCATCCTGTCGGCGAGCTCGATCGGGTCAGGTCGGATCAGGGCAGGGGAACCGGTGTCGAATATCTCCGGAATGCCGCCGACCGCGGTTGCGATCATCGGCTTTCCCGCGGCAAGCGTTTCCAGGACGATATAGGGCATGGCTTCGGCGCGCGAGGGAACGATGATAAGCGCGGCAAGGGCAAAGGCCTCCCTGGCCGGCATCGGCGGCAGGAAGCGGACATGGCGCTCGAGCCCGAGGCGTTTCACTTGCCCGTGGTAACGCGGAAGGTCGTCGCCGTCGCCGACCATCACCGCGGTCAGCGCGCGGCCGAACCGCGGGCCGGCGAGCGCCAATGCGTCGATGAAGATGTCCGGTCCCTTCAGGTCGCGCATCATGCCGATGTAAAGCAGGTCGGCAGCGTCCGGCGCGGTGATCACCGGCTCGAATTCCGTGGCGCGCAGGCCGTTATAGACGAGGGTGTTGGGAATGGGCGGCTCGCCTACCTTGTGGCGATAGGTCCGCCGCTCATAGTCCGAGACAAACAGCAGATAGTCGGTGAAGCGAGCCATGAAGCGCTCGAGCGCGAAGAACAGCTTTCCGATGACCGTGTTCTCGTCATAGTGGAGCGAGCCGCCATGCGGCGAATAAAGGCGGGCTACGCGAGACCTTGATACCCGCAACAATGAGCCGAACAGACGGGCATAGGCGCCACCCTTGGCGCCGTGCCCATGCAGTACGTCCGGCCGCAATTCCTTGATGATCCTGTATGTGCGCCAGGCCGAGGCAAGGTCGCCGGGACCGACGTGGCGCTGCATCGGCGTGCGATGAATGCCGAGCGCCAGCATGTCCTTCATCTGCTCGAACAAATGTTCCTCGAACGCGCCGCCTGTCGTCGAATCGCAGACGATGCCGACGGAATGCCCGGCGGCGACCTGCGCCTCGGCCAGGTCGCGCACATGCCGGAAAATTCCTCCGACGGGTGAGCGAAAGCAATGGACGATCCTGAGCCTGTCCGCCACGTGGTATCTGTCAGAACAGACGTTCGCGGACGTAGACCGTATCGCCCGGCAGCAGCGGGTCGGAGGTGACCACGCGGCCGGTCATCACCTTGCCGTTGATGTCGCGGGTGATGTCGACGCTTTCCTGGTTGGCGCGCGGCGTGAAGCCGCCGGCAATGGCGATCGCCTTCTGCACCGTCAGGCCGGGAACATAGGAATATTGGCCGGCGGCACCCACTTCGCCCATGACGAAGATCGGGCGGTAGCGGTCGATCTCGACCGAAACGTCGGGATCGCGCAGATAGCCTTGCCGCAATTTGTCGGCAATCTCCTTTTCCATTTGCTGCGCGGTGTGGCCGCGCGCTGGTATGGCGCCGACAAGCGGGAAGGAGAGATAGCCGGATTGATCGACGCTGTAGGTATTGGTCAGCCCGTCCTGCTCGAACACGGTGACGCGGACGCGGTCGCCGGCGCCAAGACGATAGGGCTGATCGAGCACCTCATGAAAGGCCGCCGGCGTCGGCCGGTAGCTGGAACAGCCAGCCAGCATCGATACGGCAAGCAGCGCGCGAAACAGGGAAGCAGTGCTTTTCATGGCCGGACAGGTACCTTCGACTGGTCGCTGCAACGTCGCAGCAACTCTAGGGATCGAGGTCCGTTATCATCCTGTTAGGGTTAATGGCCGGTAAAGGGAGCGCCGACACGAGGCGCATCGGCAAGAGTTTTTGTGATTTTTGGCGGTTTTGTTTGTCGCCCGCCAGTAAACCCTAACGGAAACTTACCGCGATCTTAACGGCTGAGTTACCATAGTTGTTTACGGTGCGTGCTGACCCAGTATCGGAGTAGGGATGCATGTCCGTTCAGTCCGCGGCCGCAGATGTCGACGTTGATCTCAGGCAGCTCTTCGCCAGCCTGGCGAGGAATTGGCTGCGTATAGTCCTCGTCGTCCTGTTGGCTACCGGGCTGGCCTTCGCTTTTGCCTCGCTGGCAACCCGGCACTACAAGGCGGAGACGCAGGTGGAGATCGCGCCGCGCGAATCCATCTATACGCGGCCGGCCAGCAACAACAACGACACCGACAAGCCTATTCTCGACGAGCAGGGCGTCGCCACCCAGGTCCAGATCATTTCCTCCAACGAAATCCTCAAGCAGGTCTCGCAAAAGCTCGGTCTGGAAAAACTGCCCGAGTTCAATGAAGCGCTCGACATGTCGGCGCTGAGCCGCGCTCTGGTCCTGGTCGGCCTGAAAAGCGACCCGATGGAAATTCCGACGGAAGAGCGCGTGCTCAAGAAAATGCACGAGAAGCTCAACGTCTACGGCGTCGAGAAGACCCGCATCATTGCCATCGAGTTCTCATCGGAAGATCCCAAGCTCTCGGCCGCCATACCAGACGCCATCGCCGCCGCCTATATAGCGGGACAAGGGGCGGCCAAGCTCGAATCGAACAGCGCCGCCGCCGACTTCCTGGCGCCGGAGATCGCCGACCTGCAGCGGCAGGTCAAGGATGCCGAGGCGAAAGTCGCCGCCTATCGCGCCCAGTCCGATCTTCTGATGGGTGGCAACAATTCGGTGTTGGCCACCCAGCAGCTTTCAGAACTGTCGAGCGAACTGTCGAAAGTGCGCGCCAACCGCGCCGCTGCCGAAGCGACCGCCGACGGTGTGCGCAGGGCGCTGCAGAATGGCGGTTCGCTGGATGCCGTGCCGGAGGTTCTGTCATCGGACCTGATCCAGCGCTTGCGTGAGCGACAGGTCGAATTGCGCTCCAACATCGCCGATCTGTCGACGACACTGCTTGGCAATCATCCGCGCATTCGCGCGCTGAAATCGCAACTGTCCGATCTCGACGCACAGATCCGCAGCGAGGCCCAGAAGATCATGAAAGGCCTGTTGACGCAGGCCGAGACGGCAAAGGCCCGCGAGAACCAGCTTGTCGCAGACGTCAACACGTTGAAGGCCGCTTCGGCGCAGGCCGGCGAACAACAGGTCGATCTCGACGCACTGCAGCGCGACGCGACCGCCAAGCGACAGCAACTCGAGCTCTACCTGACCAACTACCGCGAAGCCGCTTCGCGCCAGGATCGCAACTATCTGCCCGTCGACGCCCGGATCGCCTCGAAGGCTTCGGTTCCCTCCGAGGCCTATTTCCCGAAGGTCGGGCCGATCGTCGGCGCGGCTTTCGCCGCATCGCTGCTGATCATGGCCATCGTGACGCTTCTGCGGGAGCTGTTTTCAGGCCGCGCGATGCGGCCGGCGAGCGGTTCCCGTTTCGAACGGATCGATGAGGTCGCGATGCCCCATGTGGCGCAGCCGCCGGTCGCCAAGCCAATTGTCCGCCACGAGCCTGCCATCCTGCAGGAACCCGTCGTTCGCCGGGAGCTGCCTGACCTTGCGGATGAAGCAGATGCGGAGCCCTATGCCGCCGCGATGCCGGCCATGGCCGAGGCGCCGGATGTGGTCGCAATGCCCGCAACTGCGGCGACAGAGCAAACGGCTGTCGAGCCCGAACCGGCGCGTTCCACCCTGGGCGAGATCGATATCGAGAAAGCTGCTGAAAAGCTGATCTCCAGCGGTGCGGCGCGCGCCATATTCGTCTCGCCGGAAGGCGATGAGGCGGCTGCATCCGCGATCCTGGTGGCGCGCGAGGTCGCCGACGCCGGGCTGCGCGTGCTGTTGCTGGACCTCACCGCGTCGGGGGCCGCCTCGCGGCCGATGCTGGACAGCGGCCTTTTCCCGGGCATCACCAACCTGCTCGCTTCGGAAGCGCAGTTCAGCGACGTCATCCACGCCGATCTCTACTCGGACTGTCACGTCATTCCCGTCGGAACCGCCGATCCGGTTCGTGCCATGCGTGCCGCCGACCGGCTGCCGATCATCATGCAGTCGCTGACGACAGCCTACGACCTTGTCGTGGTCGAGTGCGGACCGGCCGACGCGCAAGGCATCGGCCGCCTGACCGGCGATGCCACCGAGGTCTTTCTCTCCATGCTGGAGGCCGACGATGAGGTGACGCAGGCTGCGGTCAAGCTGATCGAGAACGGCTACCCCGACCTGACGCTGGTGACGCCGCTCGGCCACGAACCGCCCGGCAATCCGGTCCCGGGACGGCGCACCGCCGCTGCCTGAGGGAGCCGCGGATCGCTTGGCGGAACCGTTCTGCGGTTCGCCCGATCTATCCCAGTTCAAGCGTCGTTACGCCGAACACCCTTTGCAGGGCCAGTTCCGGGGCAGGACCCTTGTACATGCGCGTGGTGGTGAAGGTCGGCGCAAAGCCGGCCGCATCGAGCGCAGTTATGAAGCCGGTATTATCGGCGGGAACGTCGATGTGCAGCTCGCCGCCCTCACAGGCACCGGCCAGTCCCTCCAGGAGTTGCAAAGCGGTTTCCATGCCGTCGGCAAACAGCGGGCCGATCTTGAAGCCGGATCGACAGCGGCGCGCCACACCAAAGCCGGTCACGCCGCGCGAACCGATCGCCGCCAGTCCATGATGCGGTTCCTGCAGCCATCGCTGCAGGAAGGCCCATCGTGGCGCCGGAAAACAATGGGAGTCATAGGCGATGACATCGGACAGGAGCTGCGTTGTAATCATCCGCAACCCATCGTCCCTGACCGCCGGGCCTGCCTTGCGCCCGGTGAAGCGGATGGTCTCGTAGGCCGGTGCGAAGCCCTTGCGCCGGTAATTGGCCTGCTGCTCGGCGACGCCGTCAAGGCCGACGGTCCGGCCAGCGAGCCTTTTCATGCCGGCGTCCCACACAGCCTTGCCGTAGCCCATGCCGCGCATGTCAGGCCGGGAGATGTAGAGGCCGATGAAACCGAATTCGCTTCCATAGGCCACGGCCGAAATTGCCGCGGCCATGTCGTCGCCGACAAAGGCGCCGATGAAGCCTTCGGGGTCCGCCGCCTGGAGCATCGCCGGGTCTTCAAGACCTGGGTTCCAGCCTTCCGCGGCCGCCCAGTCGACGAGAAGCGCCAGTTCCTGCAGGGACAGTGTGCGGATGATCGGCTTCATGGCGTCAGCTATCTTCTTCCGAGGGCGCTGCCTGGCCGGCGGCTTTGCGGCGCAGCACCTTGGTCAGCTTCCAGATCGTTGGGCTGTTCTTGATGAAGGCTTTCAGCCGCGCGCCTTGCCGAAGCGTCAGCGCCAGCATGCGGCCCTTCACCGTCAAGGGGACCAGCACTTCGAAATGCCGCGTTTCGATATCGCACCACAGCCGCTTGTAAGGCTCGTCGCCGACCGAAAAGTCATAGACCTCGAAACCGGTCTCGCAGGCTTCCTGGATGTTGTCGAAGAACAGGAAATCGCCGGGGCTGGCGTGCCCGAGATCGTCCTCGGCGATCGCTCCGAATTCGCAGATCAGGCGTTTGCCCGAGCGGCTTGAACCGGTGATGGCGCGCAGCTTGCCGGCAACCTCGAGCCCGTGCAGCACGAAGGAAGGCTTGTCCTCGGCAAGCGCCTGCATGAACAGCGCGCGGAAGAAGCCGCGTACCTGCGCGTCGCCAAAAACATTGGCGATGCCCATCTTGCGGAAGCGGAGCTCCTTCATCTCGAAGAAGGCGTCGAGCAGCGTGTCCACCTCGTTGGGGGTGCGGGCCTCGATGCGTCGATAGCTGCCTACGGCCTCGAATTTCCGGATCTGCGACCGGTGCTTCTTGCGTTTGCGTTTGCCGCTCGCGCGGGAAAGCAGCGCATCGAAGCCGCCGGCGAGATCGACGGCCAGCGACAGATTGGGGCTGGAAAAATGGTCAAGCGATGCGAGCGGATTGGCGACGCCGTCGAGATCGGGCAGCAACCGCTCGAGCGCGACCAGATCGATGTCCGGGTGTGCCTTGGCGATGGCCGCCAGTACCGATCGGAGGGCCGGTATATCCGCCTTGGCCAGCCAGTTCGGGTCCGCGGCGGCGAAATTGCCGTTGGCGTGGCGCCCACCCATGAAGCGGGCGATCCGGAACGACCCCTTGGAGGCAACCTCCAGCGCCAGCGAAAAAACCGGTTTGCCCTCGGCACTCAGCGTCGCGACGAGCAGGTCCGGTCGTGTCTCGCCCGCCCAATTCTGGACCCAGGCAGCACTCTGCGCCGGCCCAAACAGAGCCGAGCGGCAGAACTCGGCATAGGCCGCGAGGCCGTCCGCGGACACCACTGAAATCGACAGGCCGGCGTGGTCCCATGGCAAGTGGCGCGACGCCGCCTCGGTCGCCGCAAGCCGATTGCCGTCAAATGACGCAGTTGCGTCAACCATACCTCAATCCTTAGGGCGTATTGATCGCGATTTGGGGGTTCGCATAGGCGCATTCCGTGCTTGGATCAGCCTAGGCGCAAAAGGTGAATGAATGATCGACGGCGGGGAGGCAATCCGGAAACTGGCGCTGAACGTCGCCCGCTATACCGGCCTTGCACCGCTGGCCAAGCCGTTCATCGGCGGCATTGGCGCCATCCTGATGCTGCACCGTGTTACCGCCACGCCGGAAAAGCCGGACAGCGTCAACCGGCATCTGAATATCGCGCCCGGCTTCCTTGACGCCATGATCGCCGACATGAAGGCGCATGGCTATGCCTTCGTCTCCATGGACGAGGCAGTGGAGTGCATCAAGGCGGGCGGCAAAGGCGGTCAGTTTGCCACGATCACCGCCGACGATGCCTATCGCGACAACATGGTCGAGGCGCTGCCGGTGCTCGAGAAGCACGGCGCGCCGATCACCATCTATGTCGCGCCCGGGCTGATCAACGGCACCGCCGACCTGTGGTGGGACGTTGTCGAGGACATCGTCAACGCGCGCGATACCCTCACTCTGACGCGGCCGAACGGTCCCCTGACGATCGATTGCTCGACCCCCGCGAAGAAGCTGCAGGCCAATGCACGCCTGCACGCCTATCTCACCTCCGAAATCCGCGAAGAGGACCTGCAGGCGGTGTTGCGCGATCTGGCTCGCTCAAATGGCGTCGACTCCGACGGCCCACGCTTGCGCACATTGATGAACTGGGATGAAATCCGCCGCATCGCCGCGCATTCGCTGGTGACGATCGGCGCCCATACGATCAACCACAGCAATCTGAAGCGGCTTTCCGAAGCCGATGCCCGGCGTGAGGTCGGTGACGTGCGCGCCATGTTGCGGGCCGAACTGGGCGAAGAGCCCCGCCATTTCGCTTACCCCTATGGCTATGCGAGTGCCGTAGGCTGCCGCGAAGTGGGCTTTGCCCGCGACGCCGGCTATACCTCCGCCGTGACGACGCGCCACGGCGTGCTGCGCGCCGAACATGCCGGGTTCCTGCATGCCTTGCCGCGCATTTCCGTCAACGGCCGCTACCAGAGCCTCGCCCACATCCGCACCATGCTGTCGGGCGTGACGACGCCGCTCGCCAATGCCGGCAAGATGGTCGTCACCATCTGACGCTGGCGGTTTCGCCTAGCGCTTGGCCCTCGGCTCCAGCATCAGCCATTTGATGATGCCCATTGCCGGCAGCACCCAGAGCAGGCCGCTGAGCAGGAAGAAAAGGAAATGCACCCACGGACCCGACTCCGACAGCCGGGCGACCGCGAAGATCGATGCGACCAGCGCATAGATGATGACCAGCGCCACCAGCAGAAACATTCCGATCAGCTTTTTCAGGCGCAGGGGCATGGTTGGTCTCCTGATCGAGTATGCCGGAATTTGCACAGGCGGCTTGGCAGGCTCAAGGGGTATTGGCCTCGCATAGGCCTTGAGGCGAAACTGTGCAACCGGTGAGACGCGGCGCGACGGCGTGCCGCGCCGTATGGTCTTGCCAGCACGGGTGCGATGGTCCACCAATCCGCCAAATCAACCTGCCGGGACAAGATCATGGCTGCCATATCAGCTGCCGCGCCATACGTCGCCCGCGACCGCGACCTGCATAACCGGGCGCTGCTGCGCGGCTGGCTCTATGTGGTGCTTCTGGTGCTGTTTGCGCTGGTGCTGGTCGGCGGCGCCACCAGGCTGACCGATTCCGGCCTGTCGATTACGCAGTGGAAACCGATCCACGGCGTGATCCCGCCGCTCAACGATGCCGAGTGGCAAGAGGAATTCCAGCTCTACCAGCAGATCCCGCAATATGCCGAGCTCAACAAGGGGATGAGCATCGAGGCCTTCAAGTCGATCTTCTGGTGGGAATGGGCGCACCGTGTCCTGGCCCGCAGCGTCGGTCTGGTCTTTGCGTTGCCGCTGCTGTTTTTCTGGGCGACGCGCCGCATCGAGCGCGGCCTGGGCCCGAAACTCGTGGGCATTCTCCTGCTTGGCGGCCTGCAGGGCGCCATCGGCTGGTGGATGGTGGCTTCAGGACTGGTCGACCGTGTGTCCGTGAGCCAGTACCGGCTGGCGACCCACCTGACGCTTGCCGCGCTGATCTTCACCGCCACCATGGTGGTCGCGCGAGGGTTGGCGCCGCATTCCGAGCCTGCCGCCGATGGATCGACGCAGAGGCTGGCCGGCTTCATCGTGCTGCTGGCGCTGATCCAGATCTATCTCGGCGGCCTGGTCGCCGGGCTCGACGCCGGCCTCAGCTACAACACCTGGCCGTTGATGGACGGCAAGATCATCCCGGGCGATCTGCTGATCCTCGAGCCGGCATGGCGCAATTTTTTCGAGAGCCCAAAGACGGTGCAGTTCGTCCATCGGCTTGGCGCCTACACGGTATTCGTCGTGGCGTTGTGGCACGTGATCGCCACGCGCCGGCGGCTGCCTGAAACAACGCATGCGCGCCGCGCGACGCTGCTGTTCTTGGCTGTGCTGGTGCAGGCCTCGATCGGCATCGGCACGCTGCTGATGCATGTGCCGCTGCATATGGCGCTAACGCATCAGGGATTTGCGCTCATCGTCCTGGGGTTTGCAGCCGCCCATTGGCGCGGCACCAAGGGCGCCTATCCCTTGCCGCACGAAATCGCACGCAGGGCCTGACCTCGAATCGATCGGCCAACTACATCCAGAATTCGTTTGTAGATGTCGTCTTCTCGCCATCGAATTCCGCCTGCCGCAACGCCGCAGCGGACGGCGCGGACTGGCCCTGATCGGCCTTGGCTGCCTTGTCGGAGGCCTTGAGTGCATCAAGCCTGGCCTGGGCCGTGGCGATATCCTGCTGCACCTGGGCGGCCTTGACCTGATCGGTGATCGCCTTGACCTGGTCTTCCAGGTCCTGGATCTGCTTTCGAGCGCGGCCTCCTGGGCTGCATTGCTCGACGAACTGGACGAGGAATACTGGGTTGCCGGTGAGGAACCCGAAATCGCGCTGACCATGACAATCCCGAAGTGGAGCCGAGACCAGTCAGTAGCCTATCGTGGTGAACAAGCGGTTACCGCGCCGTTGCCTGTGCGATCAGAAGCCTGCCTGCACCGCTCGGATCGCCTCGGCGATCGACAATTCGCGATTCTCCTCGACCGCATTGTTGTCCTCATGATGCCAGGACGCCGACAGGCAGCCGTAGGCGATGGCATGATCGAGGATGGCCGGCGGTGTCTGGCCCAGCGTTCTGGCAAAGATCCCGGCCATGTGTGCGATCCGCTCCGGGTCGAGGCAAAGCTCGTCCCGGTCGAGCGGGTTGTAGAACATGTTCGCGGCGTCGAAGCCGGGATCGCCGAGCACGCCCTTCGGATCGATAGCCAGCCAGCCGCGCGGTCCGCGCAGGATGTTCTCGTGATGCAGGTCGCCATGCAGGGCCTGATATCGTGCGGATCGGCCAGCAGCCGGTCGGCAATAGTGGCGGCCTCGACATAGAGGCCGTCATGGCCGGCGTCGCGATCGGCATTTGCCTTGTTGAACAGGCCGGCGAAGCGTTCCCGGAGCGGCTGAAGCTCGGTCGGGAAGGGGTCTTTCCCCTGTGAAAACAGTTTCGCCATCACCTCGGCCGCGATTGCGGTGGCGGCGTTGTCGCCCTGTTGGTCGAGCACCTGCTCCAACAAGGTCTCACCGGCATATTCGAGCAGCATGCTGTGGCCGTCGCGGCCGAGCAGACGCACCGCGCCTTCGCCGCGCCGCCAGGCGAGATAATGTTCTCCGCGCAACTCGTCGGCGACGTCATCGAAAGGCTTGAGCGCCTTGACGATCGCCGGCGATCCGTCTTCGCGCAAAACCTTCCAGATGCGGCTCGAAAAGGTCTCGGCAATGAGTTCGGGAGCGCTGACGTTCCAGCGCACCGGAAAGGCGGGCGTGTCCATCAGAGGCCGAGCATCAGATCCATGTTCTGGACGGCGGCGCCCGAGGCACCCTTGCCGAGATTGTCGTAGACCGCCAGCAGCAGGGCCTGCGCCCGTTTGTCGTTGGCAAAGACATAGACCTTCATCCGGTTGGTGCCGTTGTAGATCTCCGGATCGATCTCCGGCACGCGCTCCGAATGCGCATAGGGCGCCACCTCGACCACGCCGCCCTTGATGGCGGCGAAATGGTCGGCAATCGCGGCATGCAGCTCCGCACCGGTCGGCACATGGTCGAGGCCGCCAAGCTGCAGCGGCACGACGGTGATCATGCCTTGCGCGAAATTGCCGACCGCCGGCTGCATGATCGGATCATGCGACAGCTTGGCATAGGCCTTCAATTCCGGCACGTGCTTGTGCTGAAGGGTGAGGCCGTAGGGCAGGAATTCCGAGGCGTCCTCGCCCTTGGCGACGTAGTCCTCGATCATCGGCCGTCCGCCGCCCGAATAGCCCGAAATGCCGTTGACGGTGATCGGGAAATCGGCCGGCAGCAGGCCGGCGGCGACCAGTGGCCGCAGCGTGGCGATGGGTCCCTGCGGCCAGCAGCCGGGGTTGGCGACGCGCTTTGCCGAGGCAATCGTCTTTGCCTGCGCCTTGTCCATCTCGGCGAAGCCATATGCCCAGCCTTCAGCCACGCGATGCGCGGTCGACGCATCGATAACCCTGGTGGTGTCGTTGGCGATCAGCGAGACGCTTTCCTTCGCCGCGTCGTCGGGCAGGCACAGGATCGCGACATCGGCGGCGTTGAGGAACTCGGCGCGCGCAGCCGTTTCCTTGCGGCGCTCGGTCGGGATGGAAATGATCTCCAGATCACTGCGCTCGGCAAGCAGCGCCCTGATCTGCAGGCCGGTGGTGCCGTGTTCGCCGTCGATGAAGATTTTCGGTTTCATGGGTTGATCAAATTCCCTGATATTTCAAGATTATATGCCCTGACCTTGAATCACTGCGGCACCATTGTGGTTGCCGTTGTTCAACTCTTCAAGCCGGGCCTTTCGCTCAGCCAGCAGGCCGAGATATTGCATGGCCACCATCGAGCCGGCGATCGCCGTTATATCGGCGTGATCATAGGCCGGCGCAACCTCTACGACATCGGCGCCGACAATATCGACCTGGTTGAGTTGACGCAGTGTCGACAGGATCTTCGCCGAGGACGGCCCGCCGGCAACCGGCGTGCCTGTGCCAGGCGCATAGGCCGGATCGAGGCAGTCGATGTCGAAGGTGAGATAGGTCTTCTTGCCGCCGGTGCGGTCGACGATGGCGTAGGCGATGTCGGACGCCCGCATCTCCTCGATTTCATGGCCATGGAGGATCTTGATGCCGAACGTGTCGGGCGCATGGGTGCGGATGCCGATCTGGATCGAACGGTCGGGATCGATGATGCCTTCCTTGACGGCGCGGCCGACGAAGGATCCGTGGTCGATGCGCTTGCCGTCGTCCGGCCAGGTATCCTGATGGGCGTCGAACTGCACCAAGGCGAGCGGACCATGGATGGCGGCATGCGCCTTGAGCAGCGGCCAGGTGACGAAATGGTCGCCGCCGAGCGTCAGCAGGAAGGCGCCGGATTTGAGGATCTTGGCCGCTTCGCGCTCGATCGTGCCGGGGGTCTTCTGGTGATTGCCCGAATCGAGCAGGCAATCGCCATAGTCGACGACCGCCAGATGCTCGAACAGATCGCGTGAAAACGGATATTGCGGGTCGTTGTCGAGGATCGCCGAGGCGCGGCGGATGGCCTGCGGCCCGAAGCGGGCGCCGGGCCGGTTGGTGACGGCGGCATCGAAGGGAATACCCCACACCACAGCATCCGCGCCCTTCACGTCCTTGGTGTATTTGCGCCGCATGAACGACAGCGCGCCGGAATAGGTCGGCTCGAACGCGGCGCCCGTTTTGGAACGGGCGGTGAAGGCGTTGTCGATGTTGTTGTTCGCCATTACGGCTCCTCGTTTTTCATCGGGTTGCAACAACTACAGAACCGGCACGGAAGATGCCAGTCACAGCTTGGCGAGACGGAATGGCGCTGCCCGAGTGCCACGGCAAGACAGGATTGTATCATCATGACGCAGACCGCGTTTCTCAACCCCACCCGTGCCGCGGCGTCGACCCACACCGGCACGGTCGCCGGTGAACGCTTCCTGGTGCTCGATTCGTGGCGTGGCATCTGCGCGCTTCTGGTGGCGCTGTTTCACTTTCCGACCGCTTCGACGATTTCGCAAAGCGCCTTCATCGGTTCGTCCTACCTGTTCGTCGACTTCTTCTTCGTCCTTTCCGGCTTCGTCATCGCCAGCAGCTACGGCGATCGGCTGAACCAGCCGGAACAGGTCGCGCGCTTCGCCTTGGTCCGTTTCGGCCGCATCTACCCGCTGCACCTGCTCATGCTTGCCGCCTTTGCCGGCTTCGAGCTGCTGCGGCTGATGCTGCCGCAACTGCATGGAACCGGGGCTGCTCCCTTCACCGGCGGCTTCGATCTCAAGAGTTTGCTTGCCAATCTTCTCCTGCTCCAGGGTGTCGGCTTCGAGGATCAGCTGACCTGGAATGCGCCGAGCTGGAGCATTTCGGCCGAGTTCTTCGCCTATCTCTTGTTTGCCGGCGTGGTCTTCGTCGCCGGCGCGCGCGCCTGGATATGGTTCGTTGCCGCCGCCGTCACCGCACCGCTGTTCCTGCTCGGCTTCTCGACCCATCATATGGATGTGTCCTTCGATTTCGGCTTCATCCGCTGCCTGTATGGCTTCTCGCTCGGCGCCTTGCTGGCCTGGTTTCAGCATGATTCCATTGCAGGGGCGCGACAGGCCCTGGCCAGGGGCGGCCCACGGATGGACTGGACCCTTGCCGAAATCGTCATGGTGGCCGTCATCGTGCTTTTCGTCTCGCTGGCCGGCGACAATGATTTTGGCATCGCGGCCCCGCTGGTGTTCGCGCTGGCGCTGTTTCTGTTCGCTCATGAGGGCGGCTGGATCAGCGCCTTGCTGAGAGCCCCGTTCATGCTGACGCTCGGCGCGCTGTCCTATTCGATCTACATGGTCCACATCTTCGTCCAGGCGCGCATGATCAACGTCGCCGGGCTTGTCGAGCGCAAGCTCGGCCTCGGCCTGATCGGCGACTTCATGCTGCGCGGCCAGCCTGCCACCGGCTTCGGTGCCGGCTGGATGGGAGCGGTGGCGATCGCCGTCATGCTCGCCGCCACCATTGCCGCCTCCTGGATCACTTGGCGCCTCATTGAGATGCCGGCCATGGCGTGGTTCCGCCGGCTCTCGAAACGCATCTGAGGCACCTGCTGCGAGTATTCCGCTAGCCGGCTTCGTTCACCTCCCTGTCACGGGCGTCGCCTATCCGGGTGTCGATCCGGCAAGGAGCGATTCTCGATGCGGACCATCTGGCTGAGCCTTCTGCTTTACACGGCCCTGGCGGCTGCCTCCGGCCAGGCCTTGGCCGGCGAAACCCGCGCTAGGCAGATCCTCGATCGCTTCGAACATGCCAACCAATGGCGCGACCACGTCATGGTGGCCGCGCATCGCGCCGGCAGCATGCAGGCCGGCAAGACGCTCTATGCGGAAAATTCGATCGCCGCCGTCGAAGGCTCGATCGCCATGGGCGCCGAAATCGTCGAGGTCGACATCAGGCGCTCGAAGGGCGGTGAGTTCGTCGTCATGCATGACAGCTGGCTCGACCGCACCACGACCTGCAAGGGCGAGGTGGTCAAATACACGCTGGCCGAACTGAAGACCTGCAGGCTGGTGGTCGAAGGCACCGGTGCGGTGACAGGTGAAACAGTCTCGACGTTGCGCGAGATGCTGATGGCGACCAGGGACAGGATCCTCATCAACCTCGACAACAAGCTCGACGTCGGCGACCTCTCGGGCATGATCGCGGTGGCTCGCGATCTCGGCATGGCCGAGCAGGTCATCGTCAAGGAGAATTTGTGGAACCAGAACCGGATCACCACGGTCAAGGCGGCAATGACCGCTATCGGCGGCGGCTTCCAGTTCATGCCGATCATCGCCGATGATGCGGTGCGTGATGCCGGCTTCGCCCGGACGGTCGACCATGCCTTTTCGCCGCGCGCGATCGAGCTGATCAACTGGCGGGCAGGCGCCGACACGCTGACCGAGACCGGCGGGCCGCTGTTCAGCACGCGCATGCGCGCGGCCGCGGTGAGGGGCAACTGGCACATCTGGGCCGACACCTACGCCATCGCCAACAAGCCGGGCGGCTTCCTTGCCGGCGGCCGCGGCGACGAGCTGGCCGTGCAGGCCAGCCTGCCGCGCGAAAGCTGGGGTTTCTGGGCCGATCGCGGCGCCACGATCATCCAGACCGACGAGCCGAAGGCGGCCATTGGCTGGCTGGCGGCGAACGGTTTTCGCGTGCCTTATGCCGACGAGGCGCGGCCGGCTGAGCCGGCGAATACGGCGAGTATCAATTAGAGCCGGCGCTGGAGCTGCAATCTCCCTCCTTGAGGGGGAGATGGCCGGCAGGCCAGAGGGGGTCACCGCGCACAGAGCGCCAACCTCCTCTGCCGCGGGAGAGGTCGAACCCTGTCGGACCGACCCCCTCTGTCGCCTTTGGCGACATCTCCCCTCGAGGGGGGAGATTGGCTAGCTTCAAGCCGCCAGCGCCACGCCGTCCAGTTCGCTGAGTGCATCCTGTGGCAATTCGAGTTCAGCCGCAGCGAGATTCTCCCGCAAATGCCCCACTGACGATGTGCCCGGGATCAGCAGGATGTTGGGCGCGCGGCGCAGCAGCCAGGCGAGTGCGACCTGCATCGGGGCGGCGCCGAGGCGCGCTGCGACTTCCGACAGGGTGGAGGATTGCAGCGGGTTGAAACCGCCGAGCGGGAAGAACGGCACATAGGCGATACCGTCGCGGGCGAGATCGTCGATCAGGGCATCGTCGCCGCGATGCGCCAGATTGTACTGGTTCTGGACGCAGACGATCTCGGCGATCTCACGTCCTTCCGCGATCTGGGCCGGCGTCACGTTGCTCAACCCTATGTGCCTGACCAGGCCCTGTTGTTGAAGCTCGGCCAGCACGGTGAGCGGCGCTTCGATCGATCCCTCTGCGGGGCCATGGGTATCGAACATGATGCGTAGGTTGACGACGTCGAGCACCTCGAGCCCGAGATTGCTGAGATTGTCATGCACCGCCTGGGTCAGCGCTTCGGCAGAAAAGGCCGGCAACCACGATCCATCCGCGCCGCGCCGGGCGCCGATCTTGGTGACGATGACGAGATCGTCCTTGTAGGGCGCCAGCGCCTCGCGGATCAGCCGGTTGGTGACGTGCGGACCGTAGAAGTCGCTGGTATCGATGTGGTCGATCCCCTGCGCAACGGCCTCGCGCAGCACGGCCAATGCCGCGTCATGGTCCTTGGGCGGCCCGAATACGCCGGGCCCGGCGAGCTGCATCGCGCCGTAGCCAAGCCGCTTTACGGTGTGACTACCAAGGGTGAAGGTGCCGGCCTGTCGAATATTGGACATGGTTGATCTCCTTTGAGGAGACAGAGATAGGCGCTGCTCAATCTCGTGATAATCGGGTACAATCCACACAGGCTGTGCGGAATAACGAACAATGATGGACCTCAGTGATCTGAATGCCTTCGTGGCTGTGGCGCGCGCCGGGGGCTTTCGCGACGGCGCGCGTGCCAGCGGCGGCAGCGCTTCGGGCTTGAGCGAGGCGGTGCGTCGTCTAGAGGCACAGCTCGGTGTCAGGCTTTTCAACCGCACAACGCGCAGCGTTGTCCCGACCGAAGCGGGCCTCAGCCTGCTGGAGCGGCTCGGCCCGGCACTGTCGGAGGTCGAGGCGGCGCTGGACGTGGTGAACGGCTTTCGCGACAGGCCGGCAGGCTCGCTGCGTCTCAACGTGCCGGTGAGTGCGGCGCGGCTGATATTGCCCGACATCCTCCCGGGTTTCCTCGCGGCCTATCCCGGTATCCGGCTGGAGGTGATCGCCGACGAGAACTTTGTCGATGTGCTGGCGGCTGGGTGCGATGCGGGCATCCGCTACGACGAGCGGCTGGAACAGGACATGATCGCGGTGCCGATAGGACCGCGCGTGCAGCATTTCGCCACCGCAGCCAGCCCTGCCTATCTCGATCGCCATGGGCGGCCGCAACATCCGAGCGACCTGCTTGGCCATTCCTGCGTGCGCGGCCGCTTTGCCAGCGGTGCGATGCTGCCATGGGAATTCGAACGCGACGGCGAGGTGGTGCGGGTCGATCCGACAGGGCCATTGATTGTGCGGATCGGCGGAGCGACCGATCTTGCCGTCGACGCCGCCATAGCCGGCACCGGCATCATCGGCCTCTTCGAGGGCTGGCTTCGCCCTTACTTCGAAAGCGGCGCGCTTGAACCCATTCTCGAACCGTGGTGGCCGAGTTTTCCCGGACCGTTCCTCTATTATCCCGGCCGACGCCTGGTTCCGGCCCCGCTGCGGGCGTTCATCGACTATATCAAGGGCGGCAAGGCCTGACCTGTTTTGTGACGGCGCCATCACCCCACCGGCACTACGCGCCGACCTCCCCATCGAGGGGAGGTCGCGCCGCAGGCGCGGATAGGGTGACTGCCGAGCCGCAAACAAAAAGGCCGCCCGGAGGCGGCCTTTCGATGGTCTGAAGCTGCGGAGCGTTTAGCGCTTCGAGAACTGGAACGAACGACGGGCCTTCGCCTTGCCGTACTTCTTGCGCTCGACGACGCGGCTGTCGCGGGTCAGGAAGCCGCCCTTCTTGAGCACGGCGCGCAGCGTCGGCTCGTAGTAGGTCAGCGCCTTGGAGATACCGTGACGCACGGCGCCAGCCTGGCCGGAGAGACCGCCGCCGACAACTGTCGCGACGATGTCGTACTGCCCGGCGCGGTTGGAGGCGATGATCGGCTGGTTGAGGATCATCTGCAGGACCGGACGCGCGAAATAGGTCGCGAATTCCTTGTCGTTGACGATGATCTTGCCGGAACCCGGCTTCACCCAGACGCGCGCAATGGCGTTCTTGCGCTTGCCGGTGGCATAAGCGCGGCCCGACTTGTCGAGCTTCTGGACGTGGACGGGGGCCGCCGGCTGGGTATTGGTGTTGCCGGTGGCGGCGCCCAGTTCTGCGAGCGAGGAAAGCTCAGCCATCTTATGCGACCTTCTTGTTCTTGGCGTTCAGCTTGGCCACGTCGAGCACGACGGGCTGCTGGGCGACATGCGGATGCTCGGCACCTGCATAGACGCGCAGGTTCTTCATCTGGCGACGGCCGAGCGGGCCACGCGGGACCATGCGCTCAACGGCCTTCTCGACGACACGCTCGGGGAAACGACCCTCGAGCAGCTGGCGCGCGGTGCGCTCCTTGATGCCGCCTGGGTGGCCGGTGTGCCAGTAATAGACCTTGTCGGTGAACTTCTTGCCGGTGAACACCACCTTGTCGGCATTGATGACGATGACGTTGTCGCCGTCGTCGACATGCGGGGTGAAGGTCGGCTTGTGCTTGCCGCGAAGATGATTGGCGATGACAGTGGCCAGACGACCGACGACGAGACCTTCGGCATCGATCAGGATCCACTTCTTCACCACATCCGCAGGCTTCTGCGAAAAGGTTGTCATGTTTTCTGCTCTCGGTTCTGACCTTCATAAGAGAAGGCGTTTCTTGTTGCTTGGATTGTCGGAAGGACGCTGCCCGCCGCCAATAACAAAACGGCGGCCTTTGCGGGCCGCTGCTTCGTGAGGAGCTTATAGGCGAGGAGGGTGATTGCGTCAAGGCATAGGAAAAGCAGGCTAGTGCGCAAAAACAAGCAAAAACAATAGCTTAATAGAAAGGTATTATTTTACCACATCGAAGGGTTCGGCGTAACGGAACCGAGACGAGGTAGCTGCCGTCGGCCGAAGCGGGTTGGGATCACCCAATAGTGCGTCGCTTGTCCCAGGTCCAAGCAACGCCTTTACGTCATACGACAGACCGTAAGGACAAAGAGTTCTCGATAACAGAAGTCAGGCTGGTCGAGCAGTTCGCACGGATTTTGGCCCAGGCGCTGCCAATAGCTCCGGTCGGCCTGACTGAGGTCGTAAGTGGTTGAAACGGATGCGAAGTAAGCCAGGAGATCGGCGACATACGCGCGCGTGAAAGACGAAACGGGCGCCCAGCGCTCCACGAGCCAGCTCTTACGCCACAAAGGTGTGACGCCGGCGTCCCGAAGGCGAGCGGGCAGCGTCGACCCGCAATCGGTTCCCAGTACCCCCTTGTCGCGGAACGCCTGCAAGCGGATCGTCATGAAACGCGAGAGAACGCCCCGGTCGATCGGCAGGATATGCAGCAGAGTCGAGTCGAAGTCCTTGATAGCCAAGGTCCCACCGGGTTTCAGGACACGGCAAGCTTCCCGGACCGCTTGAGCAAACTCGCTCGGGGTCAGGTACTGCATGACGTTGGCCGACCATACACAGTCGAAGGAAGCGTCGATAAAGGGCAATTCCAGAACGTTGCCAGTTTGGGCGCGGATGGTCGGCTCCTGCCCAACGCCCAGTATCCAGCCTTTCACCCGCGCGATGTTCTCGGGTGCCAGGTCAATCACATCTATCGTTCCGCCCGGGCCAACCAGGTCACGCAGGACAGGTAAGAAGCTGCCGCCACCGCAGCCGGCATCCAGAACCGCCCAACCCGGCTGAATGCCTATCTCACGCAGCGCCTGTTCATACTCAGGACGCGAAGACTCGAAGTGCAAATCAAGCCATCCCGGATCGCTGGCTTCGTGTCCGGTAGAGGTGGAGTTCGTTGCCAAGGGCTCAGTCTCGGGTGCCGACCGCGGATTCTGGCCAAGATTAGTCGGTTGCTTGCCCAGTGGGAAGCTTTCTCGTTGGCCTGGTCCAACTGCTTCGTCCAAACCGAGGACCATCACACCATCCTGCTGCACCGTGTCCGCGCAGCGGCGTTATGTGTTCCGCTTCGGTGGGATCGAATACGTCCCCGTGGCGTGCGCCACCGTGTGTCCGTCCGGGCCGGCAACGATGTCGATATCGAACACCATCAGGCTTTTTCCCAGCTTCAGGATGCGGCAATGGCCGTCGATCGGTCCGGCCTCGGCCTTGCGCACGAAGTTGATGTCGAGGTTGACGGTCACGGAAAGCGCATCCGGCCCGGCATGTGACAGCACGCAGACATAACCGCCGATATCGGCCAGCGTGAACAGCGACGGGCCGGAGACCGTTCCGCCCGGACGCAAGTGCCGCTCGCCGGCGTTGAGCCGCACGGTGCAGCCGCCGGGGAACACGTCGATCGCCTCGAAATATTTGAACTGCTCATTGAGCTGCGGATAGACGGTCTCCATCAGCGCATTGACTTGTTGCGCGGTCAGCACCGGCTTCAAATTGGTTTGGGCGGGCATGTCGGTCTCTCGTTTTTGGCCTACCTGTATGGGCGCGGCGCGGCATTTCTGACAATCTTCGTCCCCTGGTGCAAGCGATCGGTGTTGGACGAAACCTGATCCGGTATTAGATACTCTGGCAGCCCCAGCGGAATCGCGGAGACCTTATCCATGGCCGAAATCGTTGCCATCAAGCCTGCCGCCGTTGAGGGTCCGGTTGTTGCACGACTGGACAAGGGCGTGCTGCGCCTCACACTCGCCAATCCGCCCGCCAACGCCCTGTCGCTGGCGGTGATGGCGGCGCTGACGGTCGAACTCGAGCGCGCCAAGGCCGATAAGGCGGTTCGCGTGATCGTTTTGTCGGCAGCCGGCAAGGTGTTCTGCGCCGGCCATGATCTCAAGGAAATGACGGCGCGCCGCACTGACGCCGATCATGGCAAGGCCTTCTTCGCAGAGACGTTTGCGGCCTGTGCGACGCTGATGCAGGCGATCGTGCGGCATCCCTTGCCTGTCATCGCGGAAGTCGACGGCCTCGCCACCGCCGCCGGGCTGCAACTGGTCGCCAGCTGCGACCTGGCGATCGCTTCGCATGAGGCGACCTTCCGCACGCCGGGCGTCAACATCGGCCTGTTCTGCTCGACGCCGATGGTGGCGCTGTCGCGCAACGTCTCGCGTAAGCAGGCGATGGAGATGCTGTTGACCGGAGAGACGATCGATGCGGCGACCGCCAAGGAGTTCGGCCTGGTCAACCGCGTCGTGCCGCGCGAATATTTGAATCAGATCGTCACCAAATACGCGCAAACCATTGCTTCCAAATCATCTTTGGTGATCAAGACCGGCAAGGAGGCGTTTTACGCGCAGGCCGAAATGGGGCTGGCGGACGCCTACGCCTATACCGGTCGGATCATGGTCGAAAACATGCTCGCGCGCGACGCCGAGGAAGGCATCGGCGCCTTCATCGGCAAGCGCAAGCCGGAATGGACGGACGAATAGGAGCAGCACCATGGAACCGCGTATCTCCATCATCACCATCGCCACCGACGATCTCGACCGTGCGGTGCGCTTCTACGAGGCTATGGGCTTGAAGCGGCATGCCGGCATCACCGACGGGGTCGCTTTCTTCCAGATGGGCGGCGTCATCCTCGGCCTGTTCCCGCGCGCCAGCGCAGAAGAGGATTCCGGCATCGCCTTCGCCGCGGCGCCATCGGCGGTCTACCTCGCCTACAACACCCGTTCCGACGCCGAAGTGGACGACGTGCTCGCCAGGGCGGAAAAAGCCGGCGGCCGCATCGTCAAGCCGGCCGGCCGGGCCTTTTGGGGCGGCTGGTACGGCTATTTCGCCGACGCCGACGGGCATGTCTGGGAAGTGGCGCACAATCCGGCCTTTCCGATCGCGGAAGACGGCACGATTTCGCTCCCCGGCTGATGGCCCATCGCAAGCAACTGACGCGGCTAAAGGCTCCCTATCTGAAGCGCTTCCTGCTTGACGCTGAGCGCGTGGCGGACTGGGAGAAATATCCCAGGAACCTGCCGCTGTTTCGCGGCCATGAGTTCGAGCTCGAATTCACCACGCCGATCACCATCATTGTCGGCGAGAACGGCACCGGCAAATCGACGCTGCTCGAGGCGATCGGCGCACTGGCCGGCTATGACGAAGCCGGAGGCGGCAAGGGCTACAGGCCGGTCGACCATGCCGGCGCCATCGACAAGAGTGGCGCAGCACTTGCAGACACTTTCCGCGGTCACTGGCTGCCGAAAGTCACTGCCGGCTGGTTCTTTCGTGCCGAATCCTTTTACTCCGTGGCCCGCTATCTCGATCAGGCGGCGCTGGAGTCTGGCGGGGCACCTCCGGACTTCCTGTCCTGGTCGCATGGCGAGGGTTTTATCCGCTTTTTCGAGGAGCGCTGCCGCAGGCAAGGCATCTACATCCTCGACGAGCCCGAGAGCGCGCTTTCGCCGTCGCGACAGATCGAACTGCTCAAGATGCTGCGGCGCATGGACCGGTCGGGCACCGCGCAGGTGATCATGGCGACGCATTCGCCATTGCTGATGGCCTGTCCCGGCGCACGGCTGTTCCGCATCAGCCGGCTCGGGCTGGAGCCCGCCGACTTTCGCGACACGGACCACTTCCGCATGCTGCGCGATTTTAGCAATGACCCGGATGGCTTTCTCGAGGAGGCGTTGTATGAGGACGAGGCATGATCCACGATAGCTACGACAACACCTACATCGCCGGCATCCTCAATTCGGTGAAGACCGTCGCCATGGTCGGCGCATCCGCCAATGATGTGCGGCCAAGTTATTTCGTGCTGAAATATCTGCTGGCCAAGGGCTTTTCGGTGTTCCCGATCAATCCTGGTCAGGCCGGCAAGGAGATACTCGGTCGGATGACTTATGCCAGGCTCGCCGATATTCCGGAGCCGGTCGACATGGTCGACATTTTTCGCGCGCCGGCGGCGGTGCCCGGCATCGTCGACAAGGTGTTGCGGCTCGATCCCTTGCCGAAAGTCATCTGGATGCAGCTTGGCGTGCGCCATGACGAGGCCGCCGCACGCGCCGAGGCGGCGGGCATCAAGGTGGTGATGAACCGCTGCCCCAAGATCGAATATGGCAAGCTGTCCGGCGAGATCGGCTGGACCGGCGTCAACTCCGGCGTGCTGTCGTCGAAGAAGCCACTGATGCGCTCCGGATTCCAGAGTTTCGGCGTCCGCCAGAAATAGGCGAGGGGCGAAAGCGCAAAATTATTCCGGCAAACGCCGTATTTTCCTGCCGCTTGATAGAAGGTCCTGCACGGAAGGGTATTTTCTTCTTTGCATTCGAGGCCGGGCTTCGCCAAGAATGCCCGGCGAATTTCAGAAGGTTTTTCAGGGAGGTTTTCAGTGACCCGCACGCCAGGTTTCAACACGCTCGCCGTCCACGCCGGCGCCAAGCCCGACCCGGCGACCGGCGCTCGTGCCACGCCGATCTACCAGACCACCTCCTTCGTCTTCGACGATGCCGACCATGCCGCTTCGCTGTTCGGACTGAAGGCTTTCGGCAACATCTACACCCGCATCATGAACCCCACCCAGGCGGTGCTCGAAGAACGCATGGCGGCCCTCGAGGGCGGCACGGCGGCGCTTGCGGTCGCCTCCGGCCATGCGGCGCAGGTGATCGTGTTCCACAATCTGATGCAGCCGGGCGACAATTTCGTCGCCGCCAACAAGCTTTACGGCGGTTCGATCAACCAGTTCGGCCATGCCTTCAAGAATTATGGCTGGGAGGTGCGCTGGGCCGACACCAACGATATCTCGACCTTCGAAAGCCAGATCGACGACAGGACCAAGGCGATCTTCATCGAGAGCCTCGCCAATCCGGGCGGCACCTTCGTCGACATCGAGAAGATCGGCGACATCGCGCGCGGGCACGGCCTGCCGCTGATCGTCGACAACACGCTGGCCTCACCCTACCTCATCCGGCCGATCGAGCATGGCGCCGACATCGTCGTCCATTCGCTGACCAAATTCATCGGCGGCCATGGCAACTCGATCGGCGGCGCCATCGTCGATGGCGGCACCTTCGATTGGTCGAAGTCGGGCAAATATCCGATGCTGTCGGAACCGCGCCCCGAATATGGCGGCCTCGTCCTGCACGAAACCTTCGGCAATTTTGCTTTCGCCATTGCCGCGCGCGTGCTCGGCCTGCGCGATCTTGGCCCGGCGATCTCGCCGTTCAACGCCTTCCTCATCCTGACCGGCCTGGAAACCTTGCCGCTGCGCATGCAGCGTCACTGCGACAACGCCGTGACGGTTGCTGCCTGGCTGTCCAACCATCCCAAGGTCGCCTCGGTGAACTATCCCGGCCTGCCCAGCGACAAGAACAACGCGTTGCAGAAGAAGTACTCACCGCTTGGCGCCGGCGCCGTGTTCACCTTCGCGCTGAAGGGCGGCTATGACGCCGGCGTCAAATTTGTCGAGGCGCTCGAACTGTTCTCGCACCTCGCCAATGTCGGCGACACCAAGTCGCTGGTCATCCACCCGGCCTCGACCACGCACCGCCAGCTTTCCGACGAGCAGAAGGTCAAGGCCGGCGCAGGACCGGACACGGTGCGGCTTTCGATCGGCATCGAGGACGTCAACGACATCGTCGCCGACCTCGAACAGGCGCTTGCCAAGGTCTGACCGATCATGAGCGAGTCAAAATTTCTTGCCATCGGCGTCGACACTGTCGACGCCGAACAGGGCGCGCCGGCACCGGACCGGCTGATCTCGGGCGAGCCCAAATTCCGCACCTGGAATGTCGAGGAGCGCGACGGCGGCCTCTACGCCGGCATCTGGGAATCGACCCCGGGCAAATGGCGCATCGTCTATGACGAGTGGGAGTTCTGCCACATCCTGTCCGGCGTTTCGGTGATCGCGGAGGACGGTGGGCAAGCGCGCACCGTTCGGACCGGCGACAGCTTCGTGCTGAGGCCCGGCTTCAAAGGCAGCTGGGAAGTGCTTGAAACGACTCGCAAGGAGTATGTGATCAAGCTCTGATCTCGCGTCGCCATGATCGCGATCGGAAGCGGCAAACCGCTGTCCTGCCGAGCTATTTCAGAGGCAGAAAGAGTTCAACGACCACTTCGCGTAGCGGTCCCTCCTGGAAGTGGGACAGATGTC
Organism: Mesorhizobium sp. M7A.F.Ca.US.011.01.1.1; assembly: GCF_003998295.1. Taxonomy (NCBI): domain Bacteria; kingdom Pseudomonadati; phylum Pseudomonadota; class Alphaproteobacteria; order Hyphomicrobiales; family Phyllobacteriaceae; genus Mesorhizobium; species Mesorhizobium sp. M7A.F.Ca.US.011.01.1.1. The sequence goes on along the minus strand of NZ_RZRT01000001.1, from coordinate 47,206 downwards.
GTTGGCAATAGATCGGAAAGTCGCGTGCTTCCTCTCCGCTGGCCGGAAGCCATTCACGATAAAGGTAAAGTGCTGCGGGTTCGAGATTGTTGGTGTTGCCGGGGTAGCGCAGCACCGCGCAGCGTCCGCCCGGGATCACGCCAGCCTTCATCTGCGCGTCATTCGCCTCGATCGGCTGGTCGGTCCCGGCACAAATGTCCATGCTATAGTCAGCGGGGACTGCGGGCTCCCTTTCGGAACGGAAGACGTTGAAGGTCGGGCTTGTCTCGGGTGACAAGCCCGCGGCCTTACGCCAGGCGATAAACCGCTGGATGGTGTCCTGGAGCGTCGCCCGGTCTCCGCGGTGCTCCATGATCGCCACCGGCGTCGGAGGCACATCGCGGATCGTCACGTCGTCGTGTTCAAAGATTATCTGCATGAGCGTGTTCCTTGCTTTTTCGAGGGGCCCGAAGGCCATGAGCCACGACCCCCAATCGGGAGACTTCCGGAACGACGAAGGCGATTGTCCGAACCGTTGCCGAAAGGCGCGGGCGAAGGCATCCGGCGCGTCGTAGCCGGCATCCATGGCTATGTCGGTGACGCTTTGGGCGTCACTTTCGGCGAGCCTGTACGAAGCACGCTTCATGCGGGCGAGCTGGACATAGCGATGCACGGACACCCCGAAGGTGGACGTGAACTGCCGGTGGAAATGGTATTTCGAGAACGCCGCGACGCCGCTCAACGCCTCCAGGCCCAGGTCGTCATCCAGATGCTGGTCTATATGGTTCAGCACCCGCTGCATTCGGACCTGGTAGTTTTCAAGTGCGGCCTTCAACGTCTCTTCCTCCGTGGCGACACCCAGCTAGCCCTTTCCGGATATGTCGCGCTCGACCGATCTTGCGATTTGGCATGGATCAACAGGTGCCAGCCAGCGGTGCAAGGTCAAGACGTAGGCATCCTGTGCCTTGATGTTCGCGTCGGAGATATCGTCGCGATAATACTGCGCCCCAGGAGATCGAGCCCTTCCTGGCCGATGCTCTGCGTCGGCACTTCGCGGGCAAGGCAGCGCACAGGGTGAGCGCACGATCCGGTGAGCCGACGTTGTGGTTGCGGCCGGTGCTATGGTCGAAAATAGGCCGGCGGCCAACCCGCGCTTCGTCAAAAGCCGACGGCGAGCGTTTCCAGCCCATGGAAGTGGTAAGTGTCGCGGAAGCTTGGCCTTTCGGCAAGATGCAGCTTCGGGTGCCGTTCGAACAAGGTTTTCAGCGACACCTGCAATTCGAGCCGGGCGAGCGGCGCGCCGATGCAGAAATGGATGCCGGCGCCGAAGGAGACGTTCTTCTGGTCGGCACGGTCGGGCCGGAAAGCGAGGGGATCGGCGAAGGCGCGCGGGTCATGATTGGCCATGCCAAGCAGCAGCCCGATCGTCTGCCCCGGCTGCACGACGATGCCGGGCGAGACTTCGATCTCCTGATAGGCGTAGCGCGTGAACATGTGCAGCGGCGCGTCGAACCGCAGGCATTCCTCGACCGTTGCCGCGGTCGTCTCGGGCGAGCCGAAGAAGCGGCTGACATCGCCCCCTTGCGCCAGGATCGAGCGGACGGCATTGCCGGTCTGGTGCACGGTCGCTTCATGGCCGGCATTGAGCAGCAGGATTGCCGAGGACACCATCTCGTCCTCCGACAGCTTTTGGCCATCCTCCTGCGCCGAGATCAGCAGCGACAAAAGGTCGTCGCCGGGATTCCTGCGTCGTTCGGTGACGCAGCCACGGAGGAAATCCGCAAATTCGCGCGCGGCGCGGTTGGCCGTCTCTTCGATCGCGCGGGTGCGGCCATGCATATACATGGCAACCATCTGGTGCGACCAGTCGAGCAGTTGCGGCCCCATTTCGACCGGCACGCCGAGCATTTCGGCAATGATGGTGATCGGCAAGGGCGCCGCGAAAGCAGGCAACAGGTCGACCGTCTTGCCTGGTTCGAAACGGTCGATCAACTCGTTGGCCAAAGCCTCGACACGCGGTCGCAGCCGCTCGACCTGGCGCGAGACGAAGGCGCGGTTCACCAGTGTTCTCAGCCGCGTGTGCACCGGCGGCTCCAGTTCCAGCATCGAATTGGCTTCGAGCCCGTCGAAGGCCCTGAGATGGGTGCGGTCCTGTCCAATGCCGCGACTGTCTGGAATGCCGGCCGGGTTCTGGCGGCCGAAGCGGCGGTCGCGCAGCAGGCGGTTGACGTCGTCGAAGCCGCCAAAGCACCAGAAACCGAACTCCTCCCAGAAGAAGGCATTCGATGCGCCGTGCAGCAGGGCATAGGCTTCATAAGGGTTTTGAAAAAAGTCCGGCTCGTGCGGGTCCAACCGCAGGCGGCGAGTGGCTGGATCAAAGGCCAGGGCGGGTGGCGTCAATTTGCTCATGCCGGACCAGTAGCGCGGCTTGCCAGCCTGGTTCCAGACCCTATGTTGGCGCCGCAATCCAATGCGTTGAGCCAGCCGACCGGCTGCGGAAAGTCTGATTTGATGAATGTGATCGTTGTCGGCGCAGGCATTGCCGGTCTCTCCACGGCGTGGTCGCTGGTCAAGGCCGGCCACAGCGTGTCAATCGTCGAACAGGGGCCGATCCCCAACCCGCTGGCTGCGTCGGGCGACCACCATCGCATCATCCGCCGCGCCTACCGCGCCGGGACCGGCTATGGCCGGCTGATCACCGAAGCCTACCAGGCCTGGGACGAGATGTGGGCCGATCTCGGCGAAAGCCATCTTGATGCGCGCGGATTTGTCTGCGTTTCGCGCGAACCGGGCGACGAGGCCGAGGAATATCGCGAGGGCTTGGAAGAAGGCAATTTTCCGTTCGAATTGCTGGAGCCGGACGCAGCCGTGGAACGCTGGCCGTTTCTCGAAGCCGGCTCATTCCGCTATGCCTATTTTTCGACCGAAGGCGGCGCGCTGCATTGCCGCAAGATCGCCTCCGGCCTGGCAAACTGGCTGCGCGCCAACGGCGCCAATGTTTACGAAAATAGCAAGGTCGTCGAAGTCGACGCGGAAGCCGGCCACATCGTGCTCGAAAGCGGCGAGACCATGCAGGCCGACCGCATCGTTGTCGCCGCCGGCGCCTGGGTGCTGAAACTGTTTCCGGAGCTGGACGGCGAGCTGAAGACCTATCGAACCGCACTTGCCTATGTCGAACCGCCGGCCGACCTCAAGGCCGCCTGGCGGGCGGCACCGGTCGTCCTCGATGTCGGCGGTGCTGTCGATGGCTACGTGATCCCGCCTTCGGGCGGCGCCGGCATGAAATTCGGATCCGGGCTGCACAGGGTGCCGACCAGCGATGCCGATTGGAACCGCCAGCCGGTGGCGGGCGAGGGCGAGGCAATCCGCAACCTGTTCTCGCCGCCGATCGCCCGGATCGAGGAATACAGGGTGACCGAGGTGGTCACCTGCGCCTACACCTTCACCGAAGATGAGAAGTTCTTCGCTCACGAGCGAGGAAAATGCCTGATCGTCTCGGCCTGCTCCGGCCATGGCTACAAGTTCGGCGCCGCCGTCGGCCGGCGCGTTGCGGCGGCGGTGGGCGACGGCGACATCGCCGGCCTGAAGACATGGCTGCGGGCGGAAGTGGCCTGAACGCCGCCAGGTTGAAGACTCACTCAGCGATTGATTTCGTCTGCGGCGGCAATGACTTCGGACACAATCGCCTGCACGTCATCTGGGGTCGTTCGGTGATTGACGAAACACGCGCGCAGCGCGAAATGGCCGTTGATCGTCGCATTCGACAGATACACCCGGCCGCGCGCGATCACGCGGCGCAGGATCGCTTCATTGTCCTTTGAGCGGTGGCGGAAACAGACTGCGCTTAGCGATACGGGCGCAAGCTGTTCCAACTCCGGCTGCGACGCGATTGCCTGCGCCAACATCTGGGCATGGTGGAGATCGCGGGCAATGGCTTCGCGATAGGCATGGCGTCCGTGATACTGCAGCGACATCCAGAGCTTCAGCGCACGGAAGCGTCGAGAGAGTTCGATCGACTCCTCAAAGAACGCAAATGCTTCCGTAGGGTCATCGCTCAGTATCCTGACATAGTCGTCGCTGTGCGAAAAAGTCTTTCGCGCAATGTCCGGGTGACGATAGAGCAGGCAGCCGCAATCGAGTGGCTGATAGAGCCATTTGTGCGCATCCAGTGACAGCGAGTCCGCCGAAGACAACCCTTGGAACTTTTCCGGCGCCGCAAGAGCCGCCAGCCCTCCGTAGGCACCGTCGACGTGCATCCACAGCGCCTCCCTCCGGGCGATGTCTGCAATCTCGGGAAGGGGATCGATCGCACCGGAGATGATGGTGCCGACCGTGGCCACGATGGCGATGGGCATGTTTCCGGCCTCGCGGTCGACGGCGATAGCCGCCTGGAGGGCATCCGTCCGCATCCTGAATTTGTCGTCGACAGGGATCAAACGGAGATTTTTTCTACCGATCCCCAACAGCGCGACGGCCTTTGGAATGGACATGTGCACTTGCTCGGAAGCATAGATCACGCAGGGCCGCACGCCTGTTTCGTTGGCTGGTAGCTTCGCTTCCCGCGCCATCGCCAGGGCCATGAGGTTCGCCGTCGAGCCGCCGCCGCACAGGCTGCCTGTAAATCCGGGGCAACCGACAGCCTCCGCCAACCACCCGACCACGGCGCGTTCGATCGATGTCGCAGCCGGAGCCGACCGCCACGACGTCACATTCTGATTGAGCACCGCAGCCAGCAGCTCCCCCAGCGCGCCGACCGGTTCGCCGGAGCCGACGACATAACCGAAGAATCTGCCGGTTGAAGGCCGCACATGCTCCGCGATCGACTTGAAATCCTGCAAGACTTCCCGTCCGCGGCCGCTCTCCTGCCAAGGCCGCGAGAACAGTTCGGTCGTCTGTTTGCCGCTGGTCGTGGGATACGTCCGACGTTCCTCGAGGGAGGCCCAGTAACCTTTGGCAAGCGCCAAGGCTTCTTCGGCAAGGTCTGACAATTCCTGATTGGAAATTTCCAGGTTGCGCATGCCCTCAGCCCTACGGAGATCCGCTGCGACGCAGGTTACGCTATGCTCGCTAATCCTGGCAATGCCTGGGAATATGCACCCGCCGCCAGCCCGATGAACCTTCGCGAACCAGCACGCGGCGCGCGACGGTCTGGTAGGAGGCGGGGACATCGATGACGCGCCTTTGCTCGGGCTGCACCAGCACCTCCTGGGCGATCCTGTCGTACTGTGCGGGGATGACCACGCGCCGCGTGCGTTCGGGCTGGATCACCACGGTTTTGGCAACACGTTCGTAGCGCGCCTTGTGCCATACCTTGCACAGCACCTTGCGGCCATGGATGACGCGCCATTCCCAGGAGTAGCCGCCGCCATCGACCCGGACCGTGCGGTAGACGGTGCGGGTGACGGCCGGCACGATCTGGTAGGTCACTTGCGCCGGAACGGTCATCACGACGCGCTCGCGCGTGCCATAGATAGGGGCGATATAGTCGACCTGCTGGCCGGGCGGACTGATCATCACGTCTTCATAGACCGTGTCGTAGACGGCCGGACTGCGGACCGGTTCATAACATTCGACGGCGCGGCCGCCGGCCGCCGTCTGCGAAATCGTGCCGAGCATGGTCAGCCCGGCGATGGTGAAGCATGCGGTTTTCCCGGGCATGACACTCCCCCTGTTGAACTCTACGCATAGGTTCAACGTTGAATTGTAAAGGAAGCCGTTTCGGAGAAAAGCGGTTTCGGCGCATTTCGTTAAGTGACGCGGTTAAGAAACTGCTACCTTGCGCGGCCGGCCATGCGGCTCCGGACCCGCGGAAGCATCCGCCGCCGCGAATCGTTGGTCAGAAAGCTTGATTCGACTTACCCAGATGGCTAGGAGGGGTCGGCCTTGCACAAGGATGAGCCGGCATCCTATTTACGGAATAACGATCCAGAACCGATTCTGCCCGATCCGCCAGCATTCCCGGCGCCGGAATCCCACCGCGAGATAAGAGACAACTGATGAAGAACCCCGTCGAAACCTACATGAACCTCGTTCCGATGGTGGTCGAACAGACCAATCGCGGCGAGCGGGCCTACGACATTTTCTCGCGTCTCCTCAAGGAGCGCATCATTTTCATCACCGGTCCGGTCGAGGACGGTATGGCGACGCTGGTCTGCGCGCAGCTTTTGTTCCTCGAAGCCGAGAATCCGAAGAAGGAAATCAACCTCTACATCAATTCGCCGGGCGGCGTCGTCACCTCCGGCATGGCGATCTACGACACCATGCAGTTCATCAAGCCGGCCGTGTCGACGCTCTGCATCGGCCAGGCGGCTTCGATGGGTTCGCTGCTCCTGACCGCCGGCCACAAGGATATGCGCTTTGCCACGCCGAACGCCCGCATCATGGTTCACCAGCCTTCCGGCGGCTTCCAGGGCCAGGCGTCCGACATCGAGCGCCATGCCCTGGATATCATCAAGCTGAAGCGTCGCCTCAACGAGGTCTACGTCAAGCACACCGGCAAGAGCTACGAAGAGATCGAGAAGACGCTCGACCGCGACCATTTCATGACCGCTGACGAAGCCAGGGATTTCGGCCTCATCGACAAGGTCATTTCGTCGCGCGAGCCGCCTGAAGGCGCTGTGGCATAAGGGCTTATTGGCAGTTGGATGGCGGCATCACGCGCTTTTGGTGTGTCTTGCGGCATTTCGGCCACAATTGGCTGTTCCCTCGGGGGGCAGGATTGCCTACGTTAAGGCTATGTTGAGTTTCGGCGGCTTAGCTTTATGCGGGGTTGTCGCGAATCATTGCCACGTTTTCTGATTTGTGTTTCGTACGGAATGCGTTGCGGGAGCCGGGACACACTGGCGGCGGCGGATTCCCGCGATAGATAGAGTATGCGCCCTTTCAGCCAGACCATCGGCGGGCGGCCATGAAAGGACATGAAAATGAGCAAGGTCGGCAACAACAGCGGCGATTCCAAGAACACGCTTTACTGCTCGTTTTGCGGCAAAAGCCAGCACGAAGTGCGCAAGCTGATCGCCGGTCCGACGGTCTTCATCTGCGACGAGTGCGTCGAACTCTGCATGGACATCATCCGTGAGGAGAACAAGACCTCGATGGTGAAGTCGCGCGAAGGCGTGCCGACACCGCAGGAGATTCTCAAGGTTCTCGACGATTATGTCATCGGTCAGCCCTATGCCAAACGCGTGCTGTCGGTGGCGGTCCACAACCACTACAAGCGCCTCGCGCATGCCGGCAAGAACAACGATGTCGAACTGGCGAAGTCCAACATCCTTTTGATCGGCCCGACCGGTTGCGGCAAGACGCTGCTCGCGCAGACGCTGGCCCGCATCATCGACGTGCCCTTCACCATGGCTGATGCGACGACGCTGACCGAAGCCGGTTATGTCGGCGAGGACGTCGAAAACATCATCCTGAAGCTTTTGCAATCGGCCGACTACAATGTCGAGCGGGCCCAGCGCGGCATCGTCTACATCGACGAAATCGACAAGATTTCGCGCAAGTCGGACAATCCCTCGATCACCCGCGACGTGTCGGGCGAGGGCGTGCAGCAGGCGCTCTTGAAGATCATGGAAGGCACCGTCGCCTCCGTGCCGCCGCAAGGCGGCAGGAAGCACCCGCAGCAGGAGTTCCTGCAGGTCGACACCGCCAACATCCTGTTCATCTGCGGCGGCGCCTTCGCCGGGCTGGACAAGATCATCTCGGATCGTGGCCGCAAGACCTCGATCGGCTTCGGCGCGGTCGTCGCTTCGCCGGAGGATCGCCGCACTGGCGATGTTTTCCGCCTGGTCGAGCCCGAGGATCTGTTGAAATTCGGTCTTATCCCCGAATTTGTCGGCCGTCTGCCGGTTCTGGCGACGCTTGAAGACCTCGACGAGCCGGCGCTGATCCAGATCCTGACCGAGCCGAAGAACGCGCTGGTCAAGCAGTATCAGCGGCTGTTCGAGATGGAGAATGTCGACCTGACCTTCCACGAGAACGCTCTTTCGGCGATCGCCAAGCGCGCCATCGAGCGCAAGACCGGCGCGCGCGGCCTGCGTTCGATCATGGAGGCGATCCTGCTCGACACGATGTTCGAGCTTCCCGCGCTCGAAGGCGTGCGCGAAGTGGTGATTTCGGAGGAGGTGGTGACCGGCAGTGCCCGGCCGCTCTACATCTACTCCGAGCAGAAGGAAAAGAAGGGCAATGTCAGCGCCTGACATGAGCCCGCAGCGAAATTCTGGAACGGCGCCGCAAGGCGCCGTTTTGCTGTCGCGCAGGGTTTTGCGCGGCGTACGGCTTGGCGTCGCAAATGTGTCACTCGCGGATGGGTTGGAAGTGCGGATTTGGACGCGCCCCTTGATCTTTGGGGGTCGTGCATCCAACTAACTGGAGAAGGCCGAGGTGCCCGATTTCTGTGCTGTAAAACTCCCGTCACAAACGGTGGTAGGCGGAACGATCCCCGGTCGTTAATATAAGATTCGCGGTTGGCTGATTGGCGGCCGCGACATGAAAGGTTGGACAATGGCCAAAGTATCCAAGGCACCCAGCGACGGCGTCTTCGCAGTTCTCCCACTGCGCGACATCGTGGTGTTCCCGCACATGATCGTGCCGCTCTTCGTCGGGCGTGAGAAGTCGATCAAGGCGCTGGAAGAGGTGATGGGTCAGGAAAAGCAGATCCTGCTTGCCACCCAGATGAATGCCGCCGACGACGATCCCGAGCCCGATGCCATCTTCGACATCGGCACGCTCGCCAATGTGCTGCAATTGCTCAAGCTGCCCGACGGCACCGTCAAGGTTCTGGTCGAAGGCGCTTCGCGTGCGAAAATCGTCTCGTTCACCGACCGTCCCGACTTCCACGAGGCCCGCGCCGCGGCGCTGGTCGAGCCGGAAGAGGAAGAGGTCGAGGTTGAGGCGCTGGCGCGTTCGGTCGTCACCGACTTCGAGAACTACGTCAAGCTGAACAAGAAGATCTCGCCCGAAGTGGTGGGTGCTGCCAGCCAGATCGACGACTATTCCAAGCTCGCCGACACGGTTGCCTCGCATCTCGCCATCAAGATCCCTGAGAAGCAGGAAATGCTGGCCACGCTCTCGGTCAAGGAGCGGCTGGAAAAGGCTATGGGCTTCATGGAAGCCGAAATCTCCGTCCTGCAGGTGGAGAAGCGCATCCGCTCGCGCGTCAAGCGCCAGATGGAGAAGACGCAGCGCGAATACTACCTCAACGAGCAGATGAAGGCGATCCAGAAGGAACTCGGCGAAGGTGAGGACGGCCGCGACGAGGCCGCCGAGATCGAGGCGCGCATCAAGAAGACCAAGCTCTCCAAGGAGGCCCGCGAAAAGGCGGAAGCCGAGTTGAAGAAGCTCCGGACGATGTCGCCGATGTCGGCTGAATCGACCGTCGTGCGCAACTATCTCGACTGGATCCTGTCGATTCCGTGGGGCAAGAACTCCAAGGTCAAGCAGGACTTGGCTTTTGCGCAGAACGTGCTCGACACCGATCATTTCGGCCTCGACAAGGTCAAGGAGCGCATTGTCGAGTATCTCGCTGTGCAAAGCCGCCAGAAGAAGCTGAAGGGGCCGATCCTGTGCCTCGTCGGCCCTCCCGGCGTCGGCAAGACCTCGCTCGGCAAGTCGATCGCCAAGGCGACCGGTCGCGAATTCATCCGCATGGCGCTTGGCGGCGTGCGTGACGAGGCCGAGATCCGTGGCCACCGGCGCACCTATATCGGCTCGATGCCCGGCAAGGTCATCCAGTCGATGAAGAAGGCCAAGAAGTCCAACCCGCTCTTCCTGCTCGACGAGATCGACAAGATGGGCCAGGACTTCCGTGGCGATCCGTCATCGGCGTTGCTCGAGGTCCTCGATCCGGAACAGAACTCGACGTTCATGGACCATTACCTCGAGGTCGAATACGATCTGTCGAGCGTCATGTTCGTGACGACGGCGAACACGCTGAACATCCCGGCGCCCTTGATGGACCGCATGGAGATCATCCGTATCGCCGGCTACACCGAGGACGAGAAGATCGAGATCGCCAAGCGGCACCTGATGCCGAAGGTTATCCGCGATCACGCGCTGCAGCCGAAGGAGTTTTCCGTCGGTGAGGACGCGATCCGCGCCATCGTCCAGACCTACACCCGTGAAGCGGGCGTCAGGAGCCTGGAGCGCGAGCTGATGAAGCTCGGGCGCAAGGCGGTGACTGAAATCCTGAAGACGAAGAAGAAGACGGTGAGCATCACGGCGGAGAACCTTTCCGATTACCTTGGTGTGCAGCGCTACCGCTTCGGCCAGGTCGAGGCTGACGATCAGGTCGGTGTCGTCACAGGTCTTGCCTGGACGGAAGTCGGCGGCGAACTGCTGACGGTCGAAGGCGTCATGATGCCCGGCAAAGGCCGCATGACGGTGACCGGCAACCTGCGCGACGTGATGAAGGAATCGATTTCGGCGGCGGCCTCCTATGTCCGCTCGCGCGCCGTCGATTTCGGCATCGAGCCGCCGCTGTTCGACAAGCGCGACATCCACGTGCACTTGCCGGAAGGCGCCACGCCGAAGGACGGCCCGTCGGCAGGTGCTGCCATGGCGACAGCCATTGTGTCGGTACTGACGGGTATTCCGGTCCGGGCGGATGTGGCGATGACCGGCGAGATAACGCTTCGCGGCCGCATTTTGCCGATCGGCGGGCTCAAGGAGAAGCTGCTCGCCGCACTGCGCGGCGGCATCAAGAAGGTGCTGATCCCGGAAGACAATGCCAAGGACCTGGCGGAGATTCCGGACAATGTGAAGAACGGCATGGAGATCATTCCGGTCTCACGTGTCGGCGAGGTGTTGCGGCACGCGCTGGTGCGTATGCCGGAGCCGATCGAATGGGTCGAACCGGTCAATCCGCCGGCCGCGACAGACAGTGCCGACGACGCTGGAAAGTCCCTGGCGCATTAGAGCTCCGGGCGTCCATCTGGACGCACAAAGGACGCTCTAACGCTCAGACTTGTGCATGGCCCCTGCCGAAAACCGGCTACGGTTTTCAGGGCCATGCATTGGTTTTCGTCAAGGTTGCAGCGCACAAACGGAGAGCCGGGCCTCGAGCCCGGCTTTTTCATGTGAAAAACCCAGCATTTCCGGGCTTTTTCCGCTTTTTTCCTGCCTTTTCGACTTGGTTGCGGGAGCGCTTCTTTCTAAAGTCCGTTTCCTGCCGGATGAGTCGATAGTTCCGGTGTTCTCATGGAAGGGAATTTTTATGAACAAGAACGAACTGGTGTCCGCTGTCGCCGACGCCGCGAGCATTTCGAAGGGTGACGCGCAGTCGGCGGTCGATGCGGTATTTTCCACCATCACCGGCGAACTGAAGAAGGGCGGCGATGTCCGGCTTGTCGGCTTTGGCAATTTCACCGTGTCAAAGCGTGCCGCCTCGACCGGCCGCAATCCTCAGACCGGCGCCGAAGTGAAGATCCCGGCGCGTACCGTGCCGAAGTTCTCGGCCGGCAAAGGCCTCAAGGACGCAGTCAACTAAGCGTTTTTTCTTTTCAGAGACCAGAAAAGCCGGGCTTGCCCGGCTTTTCATTTTTGTGCCAGACGCTGACGCGACGGCGGCCGGCTTATGCGGTCGGCGCCTCGGCGCGCATCAGACCCTCCTTCTTGAGATCGGCCCAAAGCGCCGCGGGCAGTTTCGCATCGAGCAGCGAGCGATTGCTCTCGACTTCGCTCGGCCGCTGGCCACCGGGGACCACTGAGACGACCGAAGGGTGCAGCAGCGGGAATTGCAGGGCGGCCTCGATCAGCCGCACGCCATGGCGCTTGCAGACGTTTTCGATCCCGGCGACCCGATCGAGTATGTCCTTAGGTGCTTCGGAGTAGTTGTAGTAGGCGCCGGGCTTCGGTCCGGTCGCCAGGATGCCGGAGTTGTAGGGGCCGCCGAGAACGATGCCGATGCCGCGTGCCTGGCAGAGCGGCAGGAAGGACGTCAGCGCCTCCTGTTCCAGGAGCGTATAGCGCCCGGCCAGCAGGAACAGGTCGAAGTCGCCGCGCTCGGCCAGTGTCTGCGCAACCTGCCACTCATTGATGCCGCCACCGAACGCCTTGATCACGCCCTGGTCACGCAGCGACAGCAAGCCGTAATAGCCCGAGCGCATGAACTCCTCGATGCGCCGGTCGGAGGCTTCCTTGCTGCCATGCGTGAAGATGTCGACATCGTGCACGAAAAGGATGTCGATCCGGTCGACGCCGAGGCGCTCAAGCGAGGCTTCGAACGAGCGCATGACACCGTCATAGCTGTAGTCGTACACTTCGCGGCGCGACGGCGTGTCGAAGAATTTGCCGATGCCGGTGCGCTCTTCGGGCGGGCAGGCGCGCATGATGCGGCCGACCTTGCTCGACAGCACATAGTCGTCGCGCTTCTTGCCGCGCAGGAACGGGTTGAGCCGCGTTTCCGAGAGGCCGAGCCCATAGAGCGGCGCGGTGTCGTAGTAGCGGCAGCCGGTCGCCCAGGCGGCCTCCAGCGTGGCGTTGGCGTCCTCGTCCGAGACGGCACGGTAGAGGTTGCCGAGCGGCGCCGTGCCGAAGCCGAGCTCGGTGAAACTGATGCCGCCATTGCCGATGCGGTCGAAATGCCGTGTCTTCATATGCTGCCGTCTGCCTCGCTTGATTTGTCTGACATGACACTATCACGCCTGTGATCAGGCAAAAGCATCGCTGCGCGTTGGACACGCATTTTCGCGGTTGCTAGCATGAACGAAATCAAGCTGTTCGTAGCAGCAAGAGCGGCAAATCCCAGGGGTGATTTTTGATGGCAGGTTTGCGGTGAGCAACAAGAGCAAAAGCCTGTTCGAGACCGCGCTTGAGGAGCTCGGCGGCGTGCTGGCACGCATCGACGAAAGCCGGATCGACGCCGCCTGCAAAATGCTGGCCGGCGCGCGACAGATCGTCGTCTATGGCTGCGGCCGCGAGGCCTTGCAGGTCAAGGGTTTTGCCATGCGGCTCTACCATTTGGGCCTGCCGGTTTCCGTGGTCGGCGACATGAACACACCGCCGCTGGGGCAGGGCGATGTCTTCCTGGTCAGCTCCGGGCCGGGAGAGACCTCGACCGTGCTGACCCTGATGCAGATCGCGCGCCAAGCAGGTGCAGCCAATCTCCTGTTGACCGCCCAGGCCAAAGCCAGCGCGGCAAGGCTTGCCGACTTCACCCTGCTCATTCCCGCGCAGACCATGGCCAACGATCAGGGGGCGCAAAAAACATCGGTCCTGCCGATGGGCTCGGTGTTCGAAGGCGCGCTGTTCCTGCTGTTCGAGGTGATGGTGCTGAAGCTCAGGGAATTGAGTGGCGCGTCGCCCGAAGCGATGCGCGCCCGCCACACCAACATGGAATAGATCATGCGCTACGAACTGATGCTGCCACACCAGATCCGCAGGGCGATCGCCGAGAATTGGCCGGTCGCTCTGCCGCTTGGCGTGCTCGAATACCATGGCGAGCACATGGCCGTCGGCATGGACACGCTGGCCGTCGTCAAGACGCTGGAGCTGTTCGAAAAGGAGAGGGACGTCGTCATCCTGCCACCCTTCTACTACGGTGCGGCGAGCTACGCGGTGGCGCCGCCGGAAGGCAGCGGCTCGGTGCAGGTCGGCGGCAATGCGCTGGCGCCGTTCGGCGAGGAGCTGTTCTACAGCCTGCTGCGCATCGGCTTTCGCAACATCCACGCCATCATCCACCACCAGACCGAGAATTTCGCCGCCGGCATGCCGACCGATCTGGCGTTCAAGACCGCCGGCCGCCAGGCGATCTTCCGCTTCCTCGAAAAGGAGCGCGGCGAGGGCTGGTGGGGTTCGCAAGCGATGGCCGACTACTATTCCGGGCACGCCGCGGGTGAAAATTTCTTCAACTGGGTACAGGTTCATCCGCTGATGCCGGCTGACATGAACGGCAAGTACCCGTTCGACCATGCCGGCATCGGCGAGACATCGCTGATGCTGGCGCTATGCCCGGAGGCTGTCGATGCCGGTCACTTCGAGGACAACAAGAGCTGGTACACGGCGAGCGCCACGGATGCTTCGGCGGAGCTTGGGCAGAAGGGCGTGGCTATGATCCGCGATCACCTGCGCACGATCCTGAGGAGCTAGCTACGAGATTGTCGGGCGGCTTTGGTAGTTCGTCATCCTAGGGCGAAGCAGGAGCGAAGCGACGTCGCGGAGACCCTAGGATCCATGCCGTGACCGCAGCTTGCTCCGCCCTAGGATGACGAAGTGATGGAGCCTGGCGCCACTCGCCCTACTTCACCGCTCCCGCGGTCATGCCCATGATCAGATAGCGCTCCAATGCGATGCCGATGACGGCGAGCGGCGCGATGGCCGCCGTGGCGAGCGCCGCCATCGACCACCAGTTGATGCCTTGCGAGCCGGTCTGGCTTGCCACCATGACGGGGATCGTCTTGGCGTCGGTCGAGGTCAAAAGGGCGGCGAAGAAATACTCGTTCCAGCACAGCACCATCGCCAGGATGAAGGCGGCGACCATGCCCGGCAGCGCGATCGGCATGACGATGCGGAAGAAGGCGCCCCAGATCGACAGCCCGTCGACAAGCGCTGCTTCCTCGAGCTCGACCGGGATCGAGTTGAACTGGTCGCGCATGATCCAGATCACGATCGGCAGCACCATCAGCGTGTAGAGCAGGATCAGCCCGACGCGCGTGTCGAGCAGGCCGACCTCCCGGTAGAGCACCAGGAAAGGCAGCGCCAGCACCACCGGCGGCAGGATCAGCTGCGACAGGAAGAAGAACGAAATATCCTCGTTCCTGAACCAGGCGAAATGATAGCGATAGCGGGTGAGCCCGTAGGCGGCGAGGCTGCCGATGACGATGGCGAGGCTCGACGCGCCGACCGAGGTGATCACCGAATTCATGAAGCGCTTGAGGAACTCCTCGCGCACCGTCGAGGTCTGGAAGATCGAGTCCGGCGACAGACCGAGCGAGCGCCAGCCCTTCCAGTCCGGCTGGAAGTCGACGAAGGGGATGAGATGGCCCTGGGTGACGTCGACCGCGGTCTTGAACGAGGTCGTGATCGTCCAGTAGATCGGGAACAGGCAGATGAACGCCCAGAAGGCCAGCGCCCCATAGATGAAGACGCGGCTGGCGAGGAAGCTCGCCGGCGAGCGGATCTCTGAGGCGACATATTCGGTGGTCTGAACGCTCATCTCAGCTCAATTCACATTTCGGACAAAACGATTGGCGAATTTCAACAGCCACGTGACGAACACGACGATGATCACCAGATAGGCCATCGCCAGCATGGTTCCGTAGCCGACATTCGAACGGTCGCGATATTCGCGGTAGATGAAGCTCGACACGGAATCGGTGGCGCCGCCCGGGCCGCCCGACGTCACCGTAATGATGATGTCGGCAAGCTTCAGCTTGAAGATGATGCGCAGGATCACCGCCGTCACCGACACCGGCAGCATCAGCGGAAAAGTGACCTGCCAGAAGGTCTGCCACGCACTGGCGCCGTCGACGCGTGCGGCTTCGAGCACCTCGCGCGACATCGCCTGCAGCCCGGCCAGCAGCATGATCATCATGAACGGAATGAAGGTCCAGGCATCCAGTATCATGATCGATATGCGCGCGATGATCGGGTCCGAGAAGAAGGCCGGATTTTCCCAGCCGAGATGGCGGGCCAGCGTTGCGGCCGGTCCGAACCGGTATTCCATCAGCGACTTGCCGATCATCCACGACACCGCGACCGGCGACAGCATCAACGGCATCAGGAAGACGACGCGGAAGAATTTTCGCGCCCGGATCTGTGCGTTGAGGAGCAGCGCCAGGCCGAAGGCAATGACATATTCGACCGCCACCGCCAGCACATAGAGCACCATGTTGAACAGCGCGTTGCGGTAGTAGGGATCGGCCAGCATCTGCCAGAAATTGTCGAGCCCGTTGAACTTGCGGCCACTGAAGGAACTGAGGTTCCAGTCGGTGAGCGCGATGTAGAAACCGAACAGCGTCGGGAAGATCACCATGGCGATGGTGAACAGCAGCGCCGGCAGCAGGAACAGGGCACGTTGGCCGTCCTCGCCGCGCGTCAGCACCTGGCCGACGCCGATCGCCACGCCCCACAGAACATAGGCATAGACGACAGGGCGCCAGGTCTCGAAGCCGATCGTATCGGCGCTGCCCTTGTAGAGGATCTCCAGCACGATCGTCGCCAGCAGGCCAAGCGTCGCAACGGCCATCAGCGCCCAGCCGAACCGTTTGCGGCCTGGAGAGATCAGATCGGAAGGGCCGGCATCTGCCGGCCACTGGTTCGCGGTCGAAGTCTGGTCAGCCACAAATCTCGCCCGTTTGAAGGCTCTCGAGGAGCCGGAGCCGGTCTAAAGTGGTCCGGCGTTGCCGCCGGACCACGGTTCATAGGCCAGCCTACATGCCGAGCGAAGCTTTGTAGAGCTTGATCTGGTTGTCGCGGCCGATCTGGTCGGTCAGCTTCTCCCAGGCCGCCGCAATGGCGTCGGCGCCTTCCTGCGCCTTCATCTTGCCGGCGAAAGTGTTGGCCAGGATGTCCTCGGCGGCGCTGTAGTACTGGAAGATGCCGGGGATGCGTGGCTCGATCGCCGCGTTCGGATGGTTGTAGCTGTCGGATTCCGACTTGAGGTAGGAGGTGATGAACGCCTCGTCGTAGCCGGCCGCCACCCATTCGGGAATGTCGAAATGCGAGTTGCGGTAAGGCTGGAAGCCCGATGGATACATCGCCGTCCAGATCGACAGGTCCTTGCCGCCGAGATGAGCGGCGGCGGACCATGCCGCCTTCTTCTTCTTTTCGTCGGCATCGACGCGGGCCATGACATAGACGCCCCAGCCGAGATAGGCGCAGTTGGGCGCATAGTTCGGGCCGCTGGCGAGTTTGTCCCAGGCGCCGGTCTTCGCATTATAGACATCGTCCGAGCCAGGCAGGATCGAGAAGCCGGTGACGTCGCCGACGACGGAAGAGTCGTTGGTCTTGACGTTGGAGCCGACATCGCCCCACCAGGTGACCATCGAGCCGGTGCCGGCCAGGAACTGCTGGAAGGCGGTCGTGTTCGGATCGGCGTTGATCTGGTCGGCGGGTTCGGAGGGCAGCGCGTCGATGACGTCCTGGATGGCGCGCACCCAGGCCGGATTGTTGACGCGCGGCTTCATCGTGTCGGCGTCGAACAGCCAGGCCTTGTCGTCGGGGTGCTTGGCATAAGCGGTGGCGCGGCTGCCAAGGAAATAGAAGCCGAAGCCGCCCCAGGGCTTTGGCGCGTCGAGATAGCCATAGACGTCCTGGTCCTTGAGCTTCTTGCCCTTGAGGAACTTGGTCGCCGCCTGAACCTGCTGCCAGGTCTTCGGTACGCCCCATTCACCTTCGCCGCCGCCGTCCTTCCAGGCCTTGGCGAGGTCGGCATCGGCGAACACGTCGGTGCGGTAGTTGAAGTTGTGCGCGTCACCGTCGACGGTCACGCGGTATTGCTTGCCGTCCCAGGTGCCGACCGGCGGCTTCAGATAGCTGACCAAATCGTCGAAATCGATCTGGGTCTTGACCCAGTCGGGCATTTCCGAGGTCAGGCCCTTGCCGCAGACATCGCCTTCGAACGGCGCGCCCATTTCGATGATGTCGAAGTCGACGGTGCCGGTCGCGATCGACTGCTGCAGGCGGGCGTTGTAATCGGCCTGCGCCAGGTCGATCCAGTTGATCTTGGCGCCGGTGTAGGTCTCCCATGGCTTCAGGAAGCCGCGGAACAGCACATTGTGCAGGTTCTGGTTGTTGAGACCCATGAAGGTCAGCTCGACGCCGGCGAATTCGCCTTCCTTGACATTGGCCTTGGTCGCCTCCAGGCAGAGTTCACCGACCTTCTGGAAATCGGCGTCCGTCGGCTGGCCTTTGCCGACGCCGGGGATCTGCAGGATTTTTGTGCGCAATTCGCTTGCCGCGGAGGCCGGGCGCGTCAAGGCGCCAAGTCCGGCGCCGGATGCGGCTGCGATCGCGGCCATGCTGGCCGCACCCTTCAATATATCGCGCCTTGTGGCGCCGGCTCGAACCAGTTTGTCGTAAAGACCCGTTCTCATCGCCTATTCCTCCCAGAACATTCAGTGTGAATAAATCGGCCAACTGTCGGACGCTGGAGCGCCAACGATGCTCCCCGGTTCGGAAACGAATTAGGCAGGACCCCACCCTGCGTCGATTGAAATTCCCTGCGGATCGGGTACCAACATTTTGACCGGCGCCTGCCACTATTCTCACAACCAAACGCCGTGTCAACGAGAGCGGGTTTTTATCTATAAGAGACCGACTTGCCCTGGCAGGTCGCGTTGGTTAGCTTCTGCGCCTACGGCCAATGGAGCCGATGGGGGAGATATGGCGCAAGTCGCGATCAGCAAGGTGGCCAAGGCCTTTGGAACGGTCAAGGTTCTGCACGAAGTCAGCGTCGATATCGCAGACGGACAGTTCGTGGTGCTGGTTGGCCCTTCGGGTTGCGGCAAGTCCACCCTGCTCAGGATGGTGGCCGGGCTGGAGACCGTCTCCGCCGGTACGATCGCCATTGGCGACCGCGTCGTCAATCATCTGCCGCCGGCCAAGCGCGACATCGCTATGGTGTTCCAGAACTATGCGCTCTATCCGCACAAGACGGTCGAGCAGAACATGGCCTTTGCGCTCAAGCTCAGGAAAACCGATCCGGCCGTGGTCGCCGAGCGGGTCAAGCGCGCCGCCGACATCCTCGACCTCAATCCCTATCTGAAGCGCTATCCCCGCCAGCTTTCCGGCGGCCAGCGCCAGCGCGTGGCCATGGGCCGCGCCATCGTGCGCAATCCGCAGGTCTTCCTGTTCGACGAGCCGCTGTCCAATCTCGACGCCAAGCTGCGTGTGCAGATGCGCACCGAGATCAAGGAACTGCACCAGCGGCTTAAGACCACCACAATCTACGTCACCCACGACCAGATCGAAGCCATGACCATGGCCGACAAGATCGTCGTCATGCGCGACGGCCGCATCGAGCAGGTCGGCGCGCCGCTCGAACTGTTCGACAGACCGGCCAACCTGTTTGTTGCCGGCTTCATCGGTTCGCCTTCGATGAATCTGCTCAAAGGAGTGATGCGCAAGGGCGACAAGCCTGGTGTCGATATCGCTGGCACGCTGTTCCCGATTGCACCAGGCAATGCCGCGCAGGACGGCCAGGCGGTCGTCTATGGCGTACGCCCGGAGCATCTCGAGATCCATCCCGATGGCGTGCCGGCGAAGATTTCGGTGGTCGAGCCGACCGGCTCGGAAACGCTGGTGTTCCTGCGCTTCGGCGAAGGCGAGATGGTGGCGCTGTTTCGCGAGCGCCACGACTTCAAGCCGGGCGACACGCTCAAGCTGAAGCCAAGGCTCGACCAGATCCATCTTTTCGACGCAGAGACCGGCAAGCGTCTCTGATCCCAACTCACGAGGAATACCATGCTCAAAGGCATCAACCCGCTGCTCAATGCCGACGTGCTGCAGGCATTGCGGGCAATGGGGCATGGCGATGATCTGATCATCGCCGACACCAATTTTCCGTCCGATTCGGTGGCGCGCCAGACCGCGCTCGGCCGCGTGCTGCGCATCGATGCCTCGGCGGCCGAGGTAGCAAAGGCGGTGCTGTCGCTCTACCCGCTGGACACGTTCGTCGACGATTCGGCCGCGCGCATGGAAATCGTCGGCAAGCCCAGCGAAATTCCGCCCGTGCAAAGCGAAGTGCAAAAGGAAGTCGACAACGCCGAGGGCAAGTCCTGGCCGATGATCGCGGTCGAGCGCTACGCCTTCTACGAGCGGGCCAAGCAGGCCTATTGTGTCATCCAGACCGGCGAGCGCCGCTTCTATGGCTGCTTCGCCTTCCGCAAGGGCGTCGTGCCGCCGGATGCGGAGTAGCGGCATGGCTTCGAGCAAGCCGGTCGTCATCCTGGGTGTGTTCGTCGCCGACACCGCCTACAGGGCGCAGCGGCAGCCGCGCATGGGCGAAACCATCCTCGGCACATCCTTCACGCTGGGGCCGGGCGGCAAGGGCTCGAACCAGGCCGTGGCCGCCGGCAAGCTCGGCGCCGACGTCACCTTCCTCACCCGGCTCGGCGTCGATCCCTTCGCCGACATGGCCAGGCAGACCTGGGCGCAGGCGGGCGTCAAGAATGCCGTCATCGATACGCCGGAAAGCTACACCGGTGCCGCCTACATCTTCGTCGAGGAGACCACCGGCAACAACGCCATCATCGTCAGCCCCGGTGCCGCGATGCTGATCTCACCAGCCGATATCGAGGCCAATGCCGGGCTGATCGGCGGTGCCGGCGTCTTTGTCACCCAACTCGAACAGCCGATCGAAGCAGCCATGCGGGCGCTGGAGATCGCGCGTGGGGCAGGGGTGACGACGATCCTCAACCCGGCCCCGGCGGCAAAGCTTCCCGACCGCATCTACACGCTGTGCGATTACCTCACACCCAACGAGACCGAGACGGAGGAACTGACCGGGATGAAGGTGTCCTCGGTCGAAGAGGCGCGGCGTGCTGCCGATAAGCTGCTTGAAAAGGGCGTCGGCACGGTCATCGTCACGCTGGGCGACAAGGGCGCGCTTTTGCACTCGAAGACCCGCTCCGACCATGTTCCAGCCGTCAGTGCCGGGCCGGTGGCCGAAACCACGGGGGCAGGCGATGCCTTCAATGGCGGCCTGGCCGCCGCGTTGTCGCGGGGCGTGGAGCCGCTGCAAGCGGTGCGCTTCGCCTGTGCCGTCGCCGGAATTTCAGTGACCCGCCCAGGCACCGCGCCGTCGATGCCGACGCTGCAGGAGGTCGAGGCGCTGCTGGCGGGAAGGTAATCTTGCGGGGCCAGACGTAGGCACAGGCTGAAAGGACCTGAGCTTCCTCAGTCTCTTGCAAGACAACATTTTTGACAATCAATGTCGACATTTCTCCGAAGCCAAGGGATTGTATCCCTTGAGAGAAATGGCGCGAGTGACGGGGCTCGAACCCGCGACCTCCGGCGTGACAGGCCGGCACTCTAACCAACTGAGCTACACCCGCGCATGGCGAACACGTGTCAGCCGTGTTCGTCGTTGGGGCGCTGGATAAGGGGTTCGCCACCGGGTGTCAAGCGTGACAGGACAGCATAACAGCAAACAGGAGAAGGTTTTTTGACAGCCGGCGTTTTGTTGGCAAAACCGGCATCCAACCGGGGCGTCCTGCGCTCATTTGGCCTTGCGAAGCCGATCCTGACCGCTTAAAGGTCCCGCCCGGAGCGGGCGATTAGCTCAGTTGGTAGAGCGCTTCGTTTACACCGAAGATGTCGGCGGTTCGAGCCCGTCATCGCCCACCATTCCATAGTCCATTCAAACTGTTGCCAGACACGGAACCGAGTCGTCTGGTTCGTGCTGCACTCACGGCGGCAACAGTCGAAAATCATTGCCCTCCGGCAGCAACTGCCCGCCATCGACGACGATGGTCGTGCCGGTGATATAACTGGCATCGTCCGAGGCGAGGAACAGGAAGGCGTTGGCGACGTCGCGCGGGCTGCCGAGGCGGCCGAGCGGAATCGAGTCCTCCATGTTCTTGATGTAAGCCGCGCCGCGATGCAGCTCGATGGCTTCGGTCAGGATGTTGCCGGGCTCGACGCCGTTGACGGTGATGCCGTAGCCGGAGAATTCCAGTGCGGCGGCGCGGATGAAGCCGTTGATGCCGGCCTTGCTGGCCGAATAGTGGCCATGGCCCGGGCTGGTGACATGCGGGCCGGTAATGGACGAGGTGTAGAGCATGCGGCCGAAGCCTTGCGCCTTCATCGGCACCAGGGCCGCGCGGCTGGCATTGAAGGTGCCGCGCAGATTGACCGCCATGACGCGGTCCCAGTCGTCGGCGCTGGTGTTCTCGATCAGCTGCCAGGGATAGATGCCGGCATTCTGCACGATGACGTCGAGGCGGCCATGGAGTTTGAGCACCAGCGCCACGGCGGCCTCGGCGTCGCTCATTTGCGAGACGTCGGTGCGGATGAAGGGGGCGCCCAGTTCGTCCGCGGTGGCTTGCCCGGCCTCGACCTCGGTGTCGGCCAGCACCAGCCTCGCGCCTTCTTCGGCAAAGCGCAGCGCGATGCCCTTGCCGATGCCGCGGGCGCTACCAATGATCAGCGCCACCTTGTCTTTCAGTCGTCCGGTCATGCGAGCCGTCCTGTCATGCGAGTCTTTGGCGGATGGTTTGCTTGAAAGCGTCGAGCAGCACGGCGGCCAGCACCAGCAGGCCATGAATGACCTGGGTGAAATTGGCCGGCAGGCCCATCAAATTGATCGCCGTGTTGATGGCCGAGAGCAAAAGCACGCCGGCATAGACGCCGGGCAGGGTGCCGACACCGCCTTTGAGGCTGACCCCGCCGATGACGACGGCGGCGAAGGCGTTGAACAGCAGGCCGACGCCCAGATTGGCGGTGGCGCCCGACGTGCGGATCGCCAGCAGCCAGCCGGCAAGGCCGGCAATGGCGCCGGCGAGAACGAAGGCGATGATGAGATTGCGGTTCACCCGGATGCCGGCGCGGAAGGTCGCCGTCTCGTTGCCGCCGATCATCACCAGATGCCGGCCGAACGGCGTCTTGGCCATGATCAGCGAAAAGACCACGAAACAGCCAACCGCGATCCAGGCGGTGAGCGGCAGGCCGACCAGGCGCTGGATGCCGAACCAACGGATGGCCGGTGCGAGGTCCTGCGCCGAGCGGCCGCCCGACACGACCAGCACGAGGCCGCGCACCCAGATGTAGGACGCCAAGGTGATGATGAAGGCGCTCATCTTCACCTTGACCACCAGATAGCCGTTGAAGGCGCCGATGAGACCGCCGACGGCCAGCGCCAGCAGCAGCGAAACCGGAACCATCAGCCATTCGGGATGCAACTGCACGCCCATGCCGATGCCCGACGAGCAAAACAGGATGCCGACCGCCATGGCGCTGAGCGCTGCGACGGATTCGACCGACAGATCCATGTGGCCGGCGATGATCACCAGCGCCAGGCCGATCGACATGACGCCGAGCACGCTGGAAGCCTCGATGATGTTGGCAAAAATGCCGAGCTGAAAGTAGTTCGGGACGAAGATGGAGAAGACCACCAGCACGAACAGCAGCATGAACCAGACGAGGTTGTCGAGAACGAACTCCAGGGCTTTGCGTGTGCGCGGGTTCATGGGCAGATCCGGTTGGCGCCCCCGCGAAATCAAATCGATTTCGTCGGATTCAGGCGCGGATTCAAATTCGCCACGGCATCCTTTCGGACGCGGCGTTGTGAAAGGGCAGGCTCCGGGCCGCTATGGCCCGGAGCGCTTTCAATGACTATTCGACCGACTTGACGGTGTCCGTCGGTGGCTTCTGGTTGCCCCAGAAGGCCGGATTGTCGACGTTTTCCTTGGTGATGGCGGCACCGGGGATCTTGATGTTCGGACCCCAGGCTTCCTTGGTCACGGCCGATTTCAAGCCGAGCACGTCGTATTCACCGGGCTTGATCTCTTGCTTCTTGACGATCTTGTCCATGAACATCGCGACAGCCGCGGCCTGCGCGTAGAGCGGCTGCTCGATTTCGGCGTTGAGCCAGCCCTTGCGGATCAGGTCGAGGCCGACCGGAGCGCCGTTCGAGCTCATCAGCATAACGTCGCCCGGCTTCTTGCCGGCTGCCTCGAGTGAGGCGACGGCGGCGACCGAAAGATGCGCGGCATGGCTGAAGATCAGGTCGATGTCGGGGTTCGCCAGCATCTGGTCGGCAACGATTGTGCCGGCATTGCTGGCTTCCCATTGCATGGCCGGAAGCGAGATGATCTTGACGTCCGGAAACGCCTTCATCTTCTCCTCGAAGCCCTTCTGGATGTCGAGCGTATAGGGATCGCCGGGATCGCCGAGCACCTGCAGCACCTTGCCCTTCACCGAGCCGTTCTTGGCTTTCAGCAGCTTCTCGGCCTGGTCCGCGGCGACGTAGCCGATCTCGACCGTTCCGGCGACAGAGGTGAAGTCGGATTGCGTCGAGGTGATCTGGCGGTCGAACTCGACCACCGGGATGCCGGCGGCGCGGGCGGCCTCGATCGACGGTTTCAGCGCATTGAAGTCAACTGCCGCCAGGATGATGGCCGCCGGCTTCAGCGCGATGACATCGTTCATCTGCGATTGCTGGGCGTCGGTCTTGTTGTCGGCGTTCAGCGTCTTCATCTCGTAGCCGGTCTGCTTCAGGAACAGTTCCAGCGCGCTCACCGAGCCGGTCTGAAACTCGTCCAGCAGGGTCGGCACCATATAGTAGACGATACCCTTGGACTGGGCGAATGCCGGCGTGAGCGTGGCAAAGGCCAGTGCCAGGATACCGAAGACAGCAAGAAGTAGTCGCTTCATGTCGTTCGCTCCTCTTAAGCCGGACCCCTCTTTGTCCCTCAGCCTGTCGGTCCGGCACCGGCAAGCGTCTCACCGGTGATCATGTTGATCACCGCATCGGGACTTGTTTTATTGCGTGCGACATCGCCGGCCACGACGCCCTGGCGGATCACCACGATCCGGTCGGCGACCTGAAAAGCCTGCTGCATGATATGGGTGATGATGACGACGCCGATGCCCTGGTTCGCCACCTGGCGGATCATGTCGAGGCCGCGCCGTGTCTGTTCGACGCCGAGGGCGGCGAACGGTTCGTCGAGCAGCACCAGCTTGCCGCCCCAATGCACGAAACGGTTGAGCTCGATGGCTTGCCGCTGGCCGCCCGAAAGGTGCTCGACATTGGCGCGCAGCGAGGGAATGCGGGTGCCGGCACTGGCCAGCGCCTTTCCGACGACGGCTTCCATGGCGCGCTCGTCGAGCACGGGAATGCCGAAAACCTTCCTGGTGATTTCGCGGCCCATGAAGAAATTGGCGACCACGTCGACATTGGTGCACAGCGACAGGTCCTGGTAGACGGTCTCGATGCCGGCTGCCTTGGCCTCGGCCGGTGATTTGGCAAGGAATTCTTTGCCCTCGAACAGCATGCGCCCGGAGGTCGGCTCCAGTCCGCCCGATATGATCTTCACCAGTGTCGATTTGCCGGCGCCGTTGTCGCCCAGCAGCGCCACGACCTCGCCCTTGCCGATCGAGAAGCTGATCCCCTTGAGCGCTTCGATCGCGCCATAGTTCTTGGTGACGTTGTCGAGGACCAGCAGGGGTTCACTCATGCCGCAATCTCCCTGCCTTTGAGAAGGTCGCGCTCGCGTTCGCGTTCGGCCGCGAACATCTGCCCGAAGCGGGGTGACAGCACCCCGGAAACCGCAAGGGCGGCGGCGCCGCGCAGCACGGAATGCTGTCCGCCGCGCGCCACCACAACCCGGGGCGTCGTGCGGTCCTTGCGGGCCGAGACGGAGTTGTGCAGGCCTCCGGCCGAACCAGCCAGCATTTCGAGCAGGTCGGTGGACGCCAGCCCGCCGAGGATGACCGTCTCCGGGTCGAACAGGTTCTCGATGACGGCGACGGCGTTGTGAAAGATCGGTGCGACTTCGGCGACCCAATCCGCCTCGCTGCCGTTCCAGCGCCGGAGTACCTCGAGCGACAAATATCTTTCGAGACAGCCGCTGTTGCCGCACGGGCAGGCCTCGCCGCCGGGAATAACGGGAATGTGCCCGATCTCGCCGGCATTTCCCCAGGCGCCGCGCAAGGCGCTGCCGTCATGAACCATGACGCCGCCAAGGCCGACACCGAAATAGAGATAGTAGTATTCGGAAAACTGGGCGCCGAGGCCGTAGAGGCGCTCGCCCATGGCGGCCGCGGCCATATCGGTTTCAAAGAAGGCCGGCAATCCGGTGGAGGCCGCCAGCCGTTCGCGCAGCGCCACATCCTTCCAGCCGGTCATGGTGGTCGGCCCCACGAAACTCATGGACTCCACGTCGAATGGGCCAGGCAGGGCCATGCCGACGCCCAGCACCCGTCCGCCAGCCCGCAGTCTGGTCAATTCCACCACCATCGCCCCGATCAGCTCGAAGGCATGGTCCGGCATCGCGTTCGGCGCCTCGCGGTAGATGCTCTCGATCACGTCGCCGCTCAGATTGATCAAGGCGGCGCTGATACCAAGCGGAGTGATGTGGATGCCGACGGCATAGCCGCCCTCGGGGTTGATCCGGAGCGTCGCTGGCGGCAGGCCGCGTCCCTTCGGCTCTTCGCGCAGCGACAGGATGTAGCCCTGATCTTCCAGTTCGCGAACGATGGTCGATACGGTCTGGACGGTGAGGCCGACGCGCCGGGCGATCTCGCCGCGCGCGATCGGCCCGTGCAGGCGGATGGACTCAAGCACGATGCGCCGGTTGTACGGCCGCCCGAACTCCTGATTGGTCCCCCGCAGTGCCATCCCTTGCGCCCCTTAGGAGAGGATAGCTTCGCACTGCTTATTTATTCAGTCAAATGGAATTCAAAAACAATTCATGGCGAGCTTTTCCAGGGGGAAGGCCGTGGAGGGCCTATTCCGTTCAGGACCTGCCCACGCCTCGTCCTGGCCGATTGCCGCCATGGTGAAACCTCTTCAATGGTGAACGAAACCCGCGACCGTTGATCTGACAAAGCATGGAGCAAAGATGATCGAATTGCCGTTTGCCCGCGACGAGTACCAACAGCGGCTTCGCAAGATCCGCACCGAGATGGCGAAGCGCGATCTCGAACTGCTGATCGTCAACGACGTTGCCAACCAGCATTACATCACCGGCTATGACGGCTGGTCGTTCTACACGCCGCAGGTGGTGCTTGTTCCAATCGAGGAGGTCGAGCCGGTCTGGATCGGGCGCGCCATGGATGCGGCCGGCGGTCTTCTGACCGCCTGGATGAAACCGGAAAACGTGGTCGGCTTTCCGGAAGATCATGTTCAGCGCGTCGATCGCCATCCGATGGACTGGATCGCAAACTGGATCGTCGCCAGGGGCTGGGGGAGCAGACATATCGGCATCGAACTCGAAGCCTATTATTTCTCCCCCAAGGCGCACGCCCGGCTTGTCGCCGGACTTCCCAACGCAAAATGGCACGATGCCGACCTGCTGGTGAACTGGATCCGCGCGGTCAAATCGGCGCCCGAGATCGCGTATTTGCGCAAGGCATCGACCCTGGCCGAAGCGGCCGTCACGCGGACCTTCGAGGTGATTGCGCCGGGTGTTCGCGAATGCGATGCCATCGCCGCCATCCAGGCGGCGCAGATTGCGGGCAGCCCGGATTTTGCCGGCGACATCACCGCGCTTCCACCGACAATCCTCGGTGGCGAGAATGCCTCGGCGCCGCACATCATGTGGAGCGACAGGCGGTTCGGGGAAAACGAGACGATCGCGCTGGAACTTGCCGGCGTCTGCCGCCGCTATGCCGCCGGCCTCGCCAGGACCATGCAGCTTGGCAAGACGCCGACAAATGTTTCGGACACGGCAAAAGCGGTGATCGAGGGCATGGATGCGGTGCTCGACGCGGTCAGGCCGGGAACATCAGCCGAAGCCGTCGAAGCCGCCTGGCGCAAGGTCATCCAGCGCTACGGACTGAAGAAGGAATCGCGCATCGGCTACTCCATCGGGGTTGCCTATCCGCCGGATTGGGGCGAGCACACGATCAGCCTCAGGCCGGGCGACAAGACCGTGCTTGAACCGGGCAATGTCGTTCATTCCATCCTCGGCATGTGGATGGACGGCTGGGGCATCGAGATCAGCGAGACCATCCTGGTCACCGAAACCGGCCATGAGACCCTGACGAAGTTCCCGCGAGAGATCCATGTCAAATCCTGAGGGTTCGGCCACGGCGGGTGGTGTTGCGAAAACCGTGACGACCGATATCGCCGCCGGAATTCTCGATCGGATGATCGAGGTCCGCCGCCATCTGCACCGCAATCCCGAGCTCTCGAACCAAGAGGCCGGCACGCAGCGTTATCTCAGGCAGATGCTGGTGGATCAGGGAATTGCCGACATTCGCGACGTCGCCGGCTTTGGCCTTGCCGTCGATATTGTCGGCACCGGCAAGCCGTCAAATCGAAAGATCGCCATTCGCGCCGACATCGATGCCTTGCCGATCGAGGAGGAGTCCGGCGTCGAGTATGCATCGACGAATCCAGGCGTGATGCATGCCTGCGGTCACGACGCCCATGCATCGATGGCTTTCGCGGTCGCCGCGCATCTTCACCAGTCGCGGGAGAGTTTTGGCGGTACCGTTCGCCTGATCTTCCAGCCGGCGGAGGAGGACGAACCGTCGGGCGGCAGGCGGGTGGTGGAAGAGGGGCTTCTCGACGATATCGACGCTGCCATCTGCGTCCACGTCGATCCGTACACACCGACCGGCAAGATCGCCGTCGGCTCCGGTCCCTACACTCTGGCCTGCGACACGTTCGATGTGGCCGTCATCGGCTCGGCGTCGCACGCGGCAAAACCGCATGAGGGTGTCGATGCGTTGGCCGTGGCTTGCTCCCTGGTGAGCGAATTGCAGAAGATCGTTTCGCGGGAGACCGACCCGTACGATCCGCTGGTGATTTCCGTGACCGCCATCAATGGCGGCAACGCCTATAATGTCACCGCCGGCAAGGTCGCGTTGAAAGGCACCATCCGCAGCGGCAGCGACGCCACCCGCGAGCGGGCCTGGCGCCGCGTTCGTACGATAGCCGATGGGGTAGCGACCAGCCACGGCGCGCGTGTCGAGGTCGACATCCACAAGGGCGAACCGGGTGTCGTCAACGATGTCGAGATGACTGAACTGATTGCCGCCAGCGCCAAGGCCTGCATCGGTGCCGACAACATCCTCAACACGCCCGGATGGACGATCGCGGACGACTTTGGCTACTACAGCGAGAAACGTCCTTCGGTCTATTTTCGGCTGGGAATCCGAAACGAGGAGATCGGATCGGTCTTTCCGCTCCATCACGCCCGGTTTCGTGTCGACGAGGCCGCGTTGAAGGTCGGTGCGGCCACCCTGGTTGCGGCAGCGACGGCGTTTCTGTCGATGGAAGCGCCTTAGTCAACCATCATGATGGTCATCGGCGCATGGGGCAGGAGCCCAGGATCGCTTACAGATACTGGGCGACCTTCTTGCCGACCGTGAGGAAGCGCAAGGGATCGATCGCTTCGCCATTGTGACGGACTTCGTAGTGCAGATGCGGGCCGGTCGAGCGGCCGCTGCTGCCGGTCTTGCCGATGACGGCGCCGGCGTCCAGTTTCTCACCGACGGTGACGTCGATCTCGCTGAGATGCCCGTAACGTGTCGCAAAGCCATTGCCGTGGTCGACTTCCACCATGCGGCCATAGCCGCCGTTCCAGCCCGCCTTGGTGACGGTGCCGGGCGCGGTGACCTTGGCGGCCATGCCGATCGGCGCCCTGAAATCCATGCCGGAATGCAGTGCCGCGGTGCCAAGGATCGGGTCGGTGCGCACGCCGAACGGGCTGGTGACGGAGTGGCCCGGCGCCGGGTTGGTCAGCGGCAGCTGGCGCGCTTCCTTCTTGAGATGGTCGAGCGCGTCAAGCGCTTCGTCCAACTCCTTGACCTTGCTGTCGAACATCATCGAACTGTCGAGCGGGATCAGCGGTCCGCCGACATCGCTGTCGCCCTTGCCGAAGTCGCTGTCGACGGGCAGTCCGGCCGCCTCGAGCGCCTGGGTGATGGCATCGGCGCTCTTGTAGGCATTGTCGGCAAGCGTGCTGATGCGGGTCAGTTGATCGCTCTCGATGGATCTCAGCGATTGGTTGATCGAAACGAAGAGCTTGTCGGCACGATCGGCGGCTGAATCGCTGGGCAGCGGATCGGAGCGGGTCGACCACAGCGAGAACGGCCTTGTGTCGCCGGCGCCGGGATCGGCGCTCAGGCTGGCGACCGCATAATTCGTCGCGGGCTCCTTGATGCTGCCGGTCACTTCGGCGCGTTTGTCCGGCTTCGCAACCGCTGCCGGATATTCGGCCGGCGCTGCGCCGACTTCGCTCTCGGCGCGTTCGAGCAGCGGGCCAAGGCGGCCGTGACGCTGGCTCAACTGGCTCTGCCGTTCAAGCAGTTCGCTGACCTTGGTTTCCATCAGCTGCTGGTCGAGTAACTGCCGGCTGGTGATACGGTCGACCTGGGCGCGAAGCGCCGAAATTCGATCTTCATAGGCTTGTTGCATGCGCGCTTGGCGCGCCGTGGTGGCGCCGATCAAATCGTCGCGCAGGACGAGATAGGAGGTGGCCATGAGGTAGCCTATGGCAATGGCGGCCAGCGCCGAGCCGATAAAGGCCGCCAGCCACGGCCGGATCGTGAAATGCCTGATCTCGTTGCCCCGGGCGATGATGACCGTATGGGGCTCCTTACGCCTGCCGAAGACTGCGGACTGACCGGTTGCGTTCACGGGACCAAGCTTTCGTTTACGACACCACGACAGCTTGACTACACATTATTAAGGTTAACAAAGGCTTGCAGCGCCGACTTGTCCGCAGGGATTGCCCGCCAGGCGTGCGCAAGGTTGTAAGGTAAACCGGGCCGGCCTCGCCGGCAAAATCTCAAAACGCACGAACGGCCTCGAGCACCTCTTCCGCATGGCCTTTGACGCGGACCTTGCGCCAAATCCTGGCGATCCGCCCGTCGCGGCCGATCAGGAACGTCGCGCGCTCGACGCCCATATACTTGCGGCCATACATCGATTTCTCGACCCACAGATGGTAGGCCTCGATCACCTTGCGCTCCTCGTCGGCGGCGAGGTCGATGGTGAGATTGTATTTCGACTTGAACTTGTCATGCTTCTTGACGGGGTCGGGCGACAGGCCGATCACCACGGCGCCGGCCTTCTCGAAGTCTGGCTTCAGCTGCGAGAAGCTGATCGCCTCCTGCGTGCAGCTTGTTGTGTCGTCCTGCGGATAGAAATAGAGCACGATGGGCTTGCCGGACGATGCGGCAAGGCTGACTGATCCGCCGCCGTCCCGCGGCAGGTCGAATTGCGGCGCGAGATCGCCTACGTCGAGGTCAGCCATACCGATGCCCTTGTTTGAGGTTACGCGCGAAGCCACACCGATATAGTGTCGGACGGGGATTCGTCCACGATCGAGTTCGTACAACGGAAAATTGCGTGGATCAGGAGCGACCGCAGCACGAGAAGATCCGGTTCAGGCGTGATGAGATCACCGACCTGGGGACCTTTCCGTCCGCCTGCCGTGTGCCGCCGCTCGGTCAGGCGTCGATCGGACGCGGTTTTCGCATTCTGTCGCGACTGTTCGCCGGTTTGGTCGCTTTCGTGCTGCTGGCCGCCATGCTCGTTTATCTGGTTGGCGCCTCCGGCATCGGAGCCGACCGGCTTCGCACCGAGGCGGAAACGGCGCTCGAGAAACTGGCGGGCGTCGATGTCAATGTCGCGGTCGGGCCTGCACGCATCACGCTCGACGGTTCGAGTTTCATCGCGCTCCAGGTCAGCGACGTCAGCTTGAAGACATCGGACGGCAAGCCGATGGCCGATGCCGGCCGCGTGCGCTTCGGCGTGCGTCTGTTCCCGCTGCTGTGGGGAGATGTGCGGCTGACCAGCGCCAGGATCTCGGATGCCCGCATCGTCGTGGCGGCGATGCCGTCCGGCGGCGACTGGACCGCCGGCCTGCGCAATGCGGACGGCCTTATCGATCCGGAGAAGCTGTCCGCCGCGGTGTTCGGAAACATCAACCACGCACTCGATGCCGTGCGGGAGGATTCGCTGCGCCGGATCGACCTTCGCAATGTCGAATTCGTGCTGCCCGAAACCGGAGCGATCAAGCTCGTCAAGATCACCGACGCCACCGTCGTGCAGTCAGGCCCGGGCGGCATGCAGTTCTCGTCCACGGCGGACATCGACGGCAGGACGGCTACCGTTGCCGCTTCCGCCTCCCGCGATATCGCGGCGCACCGCGTCAGGGCACTGGATGCGAGCGTCGATGTGGCCGATACCGGCGACATGGCGGCTGCTGCCGGCAAGCTGGGAACCGTCGCGCTGAAGCTGACGGGATCGGAAGGGTTCGGCGCTAACGCATCGCGGCTGACCGCCGCTTTGTCGTCGACGGGTTCTGTCCTCGATCTCGGCACGCGAGGACTGCTGCCGGCGGACGTCGATATCAATGCGACGCTGGTTGCGGGCAGCAACAAGATCCAGATCGACAGATTGCTGCTGAAGACCGGCCGCTCGACATTCGATTTCGCCGGGTCGATCGGGCCGAAGCCGGCAAGCGGAGCGGTGGGTGAAGAACCCTCCTATCGCTACGACCTGACCAGCGACGGGTCGTCGCTTGCGCCTTCGGAGTCGCCCGAGCCGGCGCTCACCTTCCTCGCCCGGATTGCCGGGGTCTACAATACGGTGAGCCACAAACTGGTCGCCGAGCAGATCGCGCTTCGGTCCGCCGGCTCCGGCGAGGTGCTTGGCACCGCTGCCGTGGCGTTCGTCGACGGCAAAGTGCCGGGGATCAATCTGGCATTCAACATCCACGACATGCAGGTCTCTCACGTCAAGCAGCTATGGCCGTGGTTTTCGGCGCGCAATGCCCGGCTCTGGGTGCTGGCCAATCTGTTCGGCGGCCGTGTCGTCGACGCCAACCTTCAGTTCCAGGTTGTGCCGGGCCGGCTTGGCAACGGCGTGCCGCTTTCGGCCGATGAGGTGTTCGGCCGCTTCCAGATCGAGGGATCGCGCTTCGACACCGCCGGCCGCATCCCGCCGATACGCGACGCGGTCGGTGTCGTCGGTTTCCACGGCAACGATGTCGATATCTCCCTGTCCTCGGGCACCGTCTACATGCCCAGCGGCCGCACCGTGGCGGCCAGCAACGGCACGCTGACGGTCAAGGCGGCCAACCGCCCGCCGGTCGTCGGCGCGCTCGATATCGACGTCGACGGCGAAGCGTCGGCCGTCGCCGAACTCGCATCCTACGAGCCGATCAACGCCATGCGCCATGTCGGCATCCTGCCGGAAGACCTGTCGGGAAGCGTCACCGGCCACGTCAAGGCGGATATTCCGCTGCAGTCCGGTGTCGACTCCTCGAAGCTCGATTGGCTGGTGTCGCTCGACTACAGCGGCATGTCCTTGGCCAAGCCCTTCGAGGGCCAGATCGTGACGGATGCCGACGGTTCGATCACGGTCGATCCCGAGAAGGCGGTGATCTCCGCCAAGGCGTTGCTGAACGGCATTCCGGCCGAACTCGATCTGATCGAGCCGCTCAGGGATGACGGGCCGGCGCGCAGCCGCAAGGTGGCCCTGGTGCTTGATGACAAGATCCGCGCCGCCGCCATGCCCGGCCTGAAGCCGCTGCTTGCCGGAACGGTAAAGGTGGCGATCGACAAGAACGGCGGCGGCGATCAGAACGTCTCGGCCGATCTGACCAACGCCAGGCTGGACATTCCCTGGGCCGGCTGGAGCAAGGGGGCAGGGGTTCCCGCCAAGGTCACCTTCGTCATGACCAGGTCCGGGGAGACCATGACGCTGTCCGATTTCGACCTCGACGGAAAGACGTTCTCCGTCGACGGCAGCATCGTGCTGGTCAACGGCGCCTTGTCGTCGGCGCGGTTCAGCAAGGTCACCTTGAACAGGGGCGACGACGTTGCCGTGTCGGTGAAGCGATCCGGCAAGGGCTATGCGGTCGACATATCGGGCAACGCGCTCGATGCCCGCTCGCTCATCAAGCAGTTCACCTCGGACGTCGACACGGCGACCAAGACCACCGGTTCCGACGCCATTTCCGTCAGCGCCGATGTCGACCGGCTGACCGGTTTCCACGACGAGCAATTGTCCAATCTGAAGCTCGACTACAGCGCGGCCGGCTCGCGGGTGAACGGGCTGAAGGTCAGCGCCACGGCCAGTTCAGGTGCGGCCATATCGATCAGCAACACGACCGGCGCCGGCCGGCGCACGCTCAACATGCAGTCCGCGGACGCCGGCGCCATTCTGAGGTTCCTCAACATCTACGAGCATATGGAAGGCGGAACGATCACCCTGGCGCTGGCGGGGCCGAGTGACGGATCGCTCAAGGGCAAGGTCGACACCAGCAACTTTTTCGTCGTCAACGAACCGAAACTCGCCTCCATCGTCTCGACCACGCCGGCCGGTGACAACCGCAGTCTCAACCAGGCGGTCAAAGGCAAGCTGGACACGTCGCGGGTGAAGTTCGAACGCGGTTACGCCGAGATCGACAAGGGCAGCGGCTATCTGAAACTGGCCAATGGCGTGCTGCGCGGACCGCGCATCGGGACGACGTTCCAGGGCACGCTCTACGACCAGAACAACAACATGGACATGACCGGCACATTCATGCCG
Source organism: Mesorhizobium sp. M7A.F.Ca.US.011.01.1.1 (assembly GCF_003998295.1). Classification (NCBI taxonomy): domain Bacteria; kingdom Pseudomonadati; phylum Pseudomonadota; class Alphaproteobacteria; order Hyphomicrobiales; family Phyllobacteriaceae; genus Mesorhizobium; species Mesorhizobium sp. M7A.F.Ca.US.011.01.1.1. The sequence goes on along the minus strand of NZ_RZRT01000001.1, from coordinate 13,071 downwards.
GTCTATGGCCTCAATCGCATCTTCGGCGAATTGCCCATCGTTGGCGCGCTGCTCGGCAATGGCCGCGACCGTGGCCTGATCGGCGTCACCTACCGGCTCAGGGGCAATGCCAACAAGCCGCTGCTGGACATCAATCCGCTGTCGGTGATCGCGCCCGGAATATTCAGGTCGATCTTCGAGTACCGGTGATCGAGTTCAGGCAGGTCGGACCAGAATGTGTTTTTTCTTTCCCAGAGAAAGTTTTACGACGTTTTCCGGACTCAAATCCTGAGGAGTCACCAGGCGGCGCTCGTCGCTCACCGGCTCGTCGTTCAGGCGCACGGCACCGCCCTGCACATGCCGCCGCGCTTCGCCGTTCGATGCCGCCAGTCCGGCAGTGACCAGCAGCGACAGGATACCGACCCCGGCTTCGAGCACGGCCTTGTCAACCTCGACGGTCGGCAACGATTCGGCGAGCGCGCCTTCCTCGAACGTCTTGCGCGCCGTATCGCTGGCTTGCTCGGCGGCTGCACGGCCGTGCAGCAGGGCGGTGATCTCGGTGGCGAGGATCTTCTTGGCCTCATTGATCTCGGATCCGCCGAGCCGTTCGAGCCGCGCCACCTCGTCCAGCGGCAGCGTCGTGTAGAGCTTCAGGAAGCGGGCGACGTCGGCATCCTCGGTGTTGCGCCAATACTGCCAGAATTCGTAGGGGCTCAGCATCTCCGCATCGAGCCAGACTGCGCCCGAAGCCGACTTGCCCATCTTGGCGCCCGACGAGGTGGTGAGCAGCGGCGTCGTCAGCGCATAGAGCTGCGCGTCCTCCATGCGGCGGCCGAGATCGATGCCGTTGATGATGTTGCCCCACTGGTCGGAGCCGCCCATCTGCAGGCGGCAGCCGAGACGCTTGTAGAGCTCGACGAAATCATAGGCCTGCAGGATCATGTAGTTGAATTCGAGGAACGACAGCGACTGCTCGCGATCGAGCCGCAGCTTGACGGAATCGAACGCCAGCATGCGGTTGACGGAAAAGTGACGGCCGACGTCGCGCAGGAAATTGACGTAGTTGATCTCCATCAGCCAGTCGGCGTTGTTGACCATGATGGCGTCGTTCGGACCGCTGCCGAATTTGAGGTAGGGCATGAAGTTGCGGCGGATGCCGGCTAGATTGTCTTCGATGTCCTGCGGGGTCAAAAGCTTGCGCGCCTCGTCCTTGAAGGACGGGTCGCCGATCATCGAGGTGCCGCCGCCCATCAGCGCGATCGGCCGGTGACCGGTCTGCTGCAGCCAGTGCAGCATCATGATCTGGATCAGCGAGCCGGCGTGCAGGCTCTTGGCGGTGGCGTCGAAGCCGATATAGGCCGTCACCGTTTCCTTGGCGAAGATATTGTCGAGACCGGCATCATCCGAAGTCTGGTGGATGAAACCGCGCTCGCTCATCGTGCGCAGGAAATCGGATTTGAAGGCGGACATTGTTTCTTTCCCGAAAGCGCCCGGCCAGCGTGGCTCGGGTGTGCATGAACGCGGGCGTTTAGCATCCAAGCGCGATCAGCAAAAGTGGTTTCCGGTTTTGCGTCTGATCGCGCTTCAACAAAGAACTCGCGATCAGCAAAAGTGGTTTCCGGTTTTGCGGCCCGCGCGGATGGCGTTTGCGAATCCTTGCTTCGTCGTTTGGGCTGGCGTATTGAGGCGCCGCGCAGGGCAGGGCCTGAGGCGCCGCGACGGGGCCATCCCGCAGATCAGATCCGGAAAGCTCCGCGATGAACAGGAACTATCTCTTTCTCTTTCTGTTCAGCGTGCTGATGACGTTCAGCGGACTGGCGAGCCTTCCACCCATCGACCGCGACGAATCCCGTTTTGTCCAGGCCACGAAGCAGATGGTCGAAACCTCCGACTATGTCGACATCCGTTTTCAGGATGCCTCGCGCTACAAGAAGCCGATCGGCATCTACTGGCTGCAATCGGCGGCCGTGGCGCTGAGCGGCGAGGGGGCGGCGGCGCCGATCTGGGTCTACCGCCTCGTCTCCATGCTTGGCGTTGCCTTGGCCGTCGTCGGCATCGCCTGGACGGGCACCAAGCTGTTCGGGGCCAATGCCGGTCTCGCCGCCGGCCTGATGATGGCGGCGATCTTCGCCACAGCCTTCGAGGGCCGTGACGCCAAGACCGACGCCATGCTGCTGGCCTGCTGCGTGGCGGCGCAAGGCGCACTCGCCCAGATCTATCTGGCATCGCGCCGCAACGAACCGGTAGCCGCCCACCTGCCGTGGATATTCTGGGCCGCTCAAGGCCTTGGAATCCTTATCAAGGGGCCGGTGGCTCCGCTGCTGTCGGTGCTGACGGTCGCCGCCCTGTTTGCCTTCGAGCGCGACTGGCGCTGGCTCCTGAAGCTGAAGCTCGTGCGCGGTGTCGCCCTGGTGCTGCTCATCGTGCTGCCCTGGGTCGCCCTCATCACCTGGAAGAGCGGCGGCGCGTTCCTCAGTGATGCCGTCGGCAAGGACATGATGGCCAAGGTCGCCTCGGGCGAGGAATCGCACGGCCTGCCGCCGGGCTTCTACATGCTGACCTATTCCTTGTTCATGTGGCCGTTCGGTCTGATCGCGGTCGGCGCCGGGCTGCAGGCCCTCAACCGTCTGCGTGACGATCCGCGGCTGCGTTTCTGCCTCGCCTGGTACATTCCGTTCTGGCTGGTGTTCGAGCTGATCCCGACCAAGCTGCCGCACTATGTCCTGCCGGCCTATCCCGGCATGGCGCTGCTGATCGGCTGGCTGCTGACCTTGCCGCCGCAGGAGGCGAATGCGCCGCTCAGGCGCTGGCAGGACTGGTTGTGGTGGTCGACCGCATTCGGTCTTGCCGTGGTCAGCCTTGGCCTGGCGGCGGTCTGCGTCGGAGCGCCGATCTATCTCACCGGCGCCTTCTCCTGGTGGAGCATTCCGGCAGCCGCGGCAGCACTGGGGGCGGGCTACCTTGCCTTCTCGCGGGAGTTGCAGGTTCCGCTTCCTCGCATCGGCGCCGTCGCGGCTTGCGCGGGCATCACCTATGGGCTGTTGTTCGGCGTCATCGCGCCTTCGCTGAGGCCGATCTGGCTGAGCCCGGCGATCGAGGCGGCGTTCCAGGCCAACAGGCCTTGCGACACCACGGTGCTCGCTTCGGCGGAATATCACGAGCCGAGCCTGGTGTTCCTGGTCGGCACCAAGACCGTCCTGACCGATGTCGATGGCGTCGCCAAGCATCTGCTCGGCGATCCTGCCTGCGCCCTGGCGCTGGCGCAGGTCGGTGACGAGCAGAAACTGAATGGGTTGCTGGCGGCGCAAGGCAAGTCGGCGAACCGCGTTGCCGAGGTCGACGGCCTCAACTATTCATCGGGAGACAAGCTGTCGCTCGGCCTCTATCGTGTAACCCAGTGACGGGGTGTAACCAAGTGACGGCTCGCCGATGCCCATGACGGCAACAATGGGGTCGAATTTCCTATGCTGGTGAAATCACGCCCGCCCGTTTCGAGCCTGCTCCTTGGGGTAGGGCGCCGGTCGCTCGACAATTTTCGCGATACGATGCAGATCGCCAAAAGCCGCCTTGCCACCCGTCCGGCCAGATACCCGAACGTTTTGTGGTCGGTCTGGGTGCTGGTCTGGATTTTGCTGACGGCGGCGGCGTTTGTTCGTCTCGACACCCCGGCCGGAATGCTTCACGGTAAGTGGTCGGCGGGATTTGCCCGGACTGCCGACTTTTTCACCCAGTTCGGCCTGGGTGGCTGGTATCTCATTCCGTCAGTGCTTCTGCTTGTCGCCGCGAACCTGACGGATTGGCGAAGCCTCTCCCGGCGCTCGCTGATGCTGCTCTACAACTGGACCTGCCTGGCTTTTCTGGTGCTGTGCGCCACCGGCCTGTCGGGGCTCGCCGTCAATGTGCTGAAATATGCCATCGGCCGGGCTCGCCCGCTCTATTTCGAGGACTTTGGCGTGCTTACCCTGCACCCCTTCGCCTTCGATGCGCGCTTCGCCGGCTTTCCATCCGGCCATGGCACGACGATGGGCGCGGTGTTCGGGGTCGCTTTGCTGTTGTTTCCGCGGCGCTGGTACATCGCCCTGGCGATCACCGCCTGCATCGCCTCGACCCGTATCTTCGTTGGCGCGCACTATCCCAGCGACACCGTCGCCGGCTTCGGCCTCGGCTGCGCCTTCGCGCTTGCCTGTGGGCTGGTCTTTGCCCGGCTCGGCTTCATCTTTCGTCCGATGCCGTCGGGACTGCCGGTCTGCAAGAGGACGTTTCGGCTGATCGGACCGACAAGGAAGGCTGCCTGAGCATTCGAAGTTCAGTTGCCGTCCAGCCCGCCATAGGATCTGACCAGGCCGGCCATGCCGGGCGATTGGTGGTCTTCGCTTTCGAGCCCTTGGGCAACGCCGACGCGATCGGCGACCGGCCGGTTCTGGCTGACCTTCCACTTGCCGTGGATTTCGCTGATCTCGATTTCCAGCCCGATAATGCCTTTGATCTGCGACTGGATGAACGGCTCCGGCGCGTCGGTCACTGCCCAGGGCGCTTGGCGAGCGCCTTCCTGCGACGCCGTCAGATCGGCGATCTGCTGCGCCAGCCAGTCCTGATCATCCATCACCTTGACGGTGCCGCGAACCTGCACGATGGCATAATTCCAGGTCGGCACCACCTTGCCGGTCTCGCGCTTGGTCTCGTACCAGGACGGCGTCACATAGGCATCGCTGCCCTGGAAGACGATCAGCACAGGTGATGCCGGGTTGTCGGCCAGCAGGCGCCATTGCGGGTTGGCCCGCGCCAGATGGGCGCGCAGCCTGCCGTTCGGCCCGATTTCGGCGTCGAGCAGGAACGGGATGGCGTTGGCGACCGGCCCCTCGGGTCCGTTGGAAACCAACAGGCCCAGCGGATGCGTCCGGATCAGCCCGTGCAGGATTTCCGGCCGCGTTTCCCTGAAATGAGGAGGCTCGTACATCGCCGTCCGTTCTTTCCTTGTCTATCTCAGCCGCTTCGGGCGCGGATCCGACAATTCGCCGGCCAGCCGGCGGTCGAGATAGTCGGCGCATTCCTCGAGCAGCAGGTCGGCATCGTTGGCGAAGAAATGGTTGGCGCCGGGCAACGTCTTTTGCGTGATGGTGATGCCCTTCTGCGTGTGCAGTTTGTCGACCAGGCCCTGCACATCCTTCGGCGGCGCGACCTTGTCGGCATCGCCATGGATGATCAGGCCCGATGACGGGCAGGGCGCCAGGAACGAGAAATCATAGGTGTTGGGCTGCGGCGCGATCGAGATGAAGCCTTCGATCTCCGGCCGGCGCATCAGAAGCTGCATCCCGATCCAGGAGCCGAAGGAGTAGCCGGCGACCCAGCAGCTCTTGGAATCGGGATGCAGCGACTGCACCCAATCCAGCGCCGCGGCGGCATCCGACAACTCGCCGGTGCCGTGGTCGAACTCGCCCTGACTGCGGCCGATGCCGCGGAAATTGAAGCGCAGCGTGGTGAAATCCCGCTTCTGGAACATGTAGAAGAGGTCGTAGACGATCTTGTTGTTCATCGTGCCGCCGAATTGCGGATGCGGGTGCAGGACGATGGCAATCGGCGCGCTTTTTTCCTTGGAAGGCTGATAGCGACCCTCCAGGCGGCCGGCAGGACCGGTGAAAATGACCTCAGGCATAAAATACTCCACTTGGTAATACGAACGCGCGGTGCCTGGAACGTTTCCTCTGGCCTTGACGCAGGGCGAGCGTCTTCTTAGAAGCTAGTTTAGAATTGTTCAAAACTGGGTGGCAAGACATTGAGCCGGCCACCCGCGCCGCAAGCCGCGTAAATAGGACGGCTCGCCTTGGAATTTCAAGGAAATAACGCCATACGACATCGGAATGGCTTCTGACGGGACTTGACGGACGAAAATGGCCGCAAAACGCGCCTATCTCGATTATAATGCCAGTGCGCCGCTGCTTGCCGCGGCCCGCGAGGCTATGGTCGCGGCCCTTGACGTCGCGGCCAACCCGTCATCGGTTCACGCCGAGGGGCGTGCGGCCCGCCGCCTGATCGAAACCGCCAGGCGTGACGTGGCGGCGCTCGTCAACGCCAAGGCGGAGCATGTCGTGTTCACCTCCGGTGCCACGGAAGCCGCCTCGACGCTGCTGTCACCCGACTGGCAGATGGGGCGCGGCACGGTGCGCATGAGCCGGCTTTATGTGTCCGAGGCCGACCACCCCTGCCTGTTGAACGGCGGACGGTTCCCGGCAGCGCAGGTGACGCGGATCGGCGTCGACGCCAACGGCATCGCCGATCTCGGCGCCTTGGCGTCGGCGCTCGGCGGTCATGACAAGAGCGAAGGCCTGCCGCTGGTCGCCATCCACGCCGCCAACAACGAAACCGGCGTCATCCAGCCGATCGATCGCATCGCCGGGATCGTCAAGGCGGCGGGCGGTATCCTCGTTGTCGACTCCGTGCAGGCCGCGGGGCGTGTTCCGATCGATCTATCAACAGGTTACGCCGATTATCTGATTCTGTCCTCGCACAAGATCGGTGGCCCCAAGGGCGTCGGCGCCATCGTCGCAGCTTCGGATTTGATGATGCCGAAGCCGTTGATCAATGGCGGCGGCCAGGAGAAGGGCCATCGCGGCGGCACCGAAAACCTCGCTGCCATTGCCGGTTTTGGCGCGGCCGCCCGCGAGGCCCTTGCCGGATTGTCGGCCATGGATGCGGTGCGCCAGCGCCGCGACGAGATCGAGGCCATCGTCAAATCGCTGGTGCCGGACGCGGAAATCTTCGGAACCGGTGCGCCAAGGCTTGCCAATACGGCATTCTTCGCTATTGCAGGCGTCAAAGCCGAAACCGCGCAGATCGCCTTCGATCTGGCCAGTGTAGCGCTGTCGGCCGGCTCTGCCTGTTCGTCTGGCAAGGTCGGACCGAGCCATGTGCTGAAAGCCATGGGATACGGCGACAGTCTCGGCGCCTTGCGGGTGTCCATCGGACCGGCGACCGGCGCGGAAGACATCGAGTTGTTTCGCGTTGCGCTGACGGGAATCGCTGCACGCAGGGCGGATAGGGAAAAGGCCGCGTGAGCGGTTGGACAATTTCGGGCCTTTCGGCCTGGTAGAGCCGTGCGTTTCATGCTGGCCGGGTGAATTTCCGGTCGAGACGCACTATATGAAACTTACGCTGCCGCGACCGCTTCTTCGGCGTTCATTTTTGGCGGTGCCATAGTTTGAAAACTGTCGGGCCTTGACCCCGGCGTGGATGGAGAACGCATATGCCTGCTGTGCAGGACACGATCGATCGGGTCCGAAGGATCGACGTCGACCAATACAAATACGGGTTCCAGACTGAAATCGCTGTCGATAAGGCCCCCAAGGGCCTCAGCGAAGACATCATCCGTTTCATTTCGGCCAAGAAGGACGAACCGTCCTGGATGCTGGAATGGCGTCTGGAAGCGTATGGCCGCTGGCTGACGCTTGACGAGCCGACCTGGGCGCGCGTCCACTATCCGAAGATCGATTTCCAGGACATCTACTTCTACGCCGCGCCCAAGAGTACGCCCGGTCCGTCATCGCTCAGCGACGTCGATCCCGAACTCTTGAAGGTCTACGAGAAGCTCGGCATTCCGCTGCGGGAGCAGGAAATCCTCGCCGGTGTGCAGAAGACCGATGCCTCGGAGCTCGAGGAGGTCAGCGATAATGTCTACAAATCGGGCCGCGTCGCTGTCGACGCCGTGTTCGATTCCGTCTCCGTCGTCACCACCTTCAAGAAGGAACTGGCGCAGGCCGGCGTCATCTTCTGCTCGATCTCGGAAGCCATCCGCGAGCATCCGGAGCTGGTGAAGAAATATCTCGGTTCGGTCGTGCCGACCTCCGACAATTACTACGCCACGCTGAATTCGGCTGTGTTCACCGACGGCTCGTTCGTCTTCGTGCCCAAGGGCGTGCGCTGCCCGATGGAGCTGTCGACCTATTTCCGCATGAACGAGAAGAACACCGGCCAGTTCGAGCGCACACTGATCATCGCCGAGGAGGGGGCTTACGTCTCCTATCTCGAGGGCTGCACGGCGCCGCAGCGCGACGAGAACCAATTGCACGCGGCGGTCGTCGAGCTGGTGGCGCTCGACGATGCCGAGATCAAATATTCGACGGTGCAGAACTGGTATCCCGGCGACGCCGAGGGCAAGGGCGGCATCTACAACTTCGTCACCAAGCGCGGCGACTGCCGCGGCCATCGCTCCAAGATTTCGTGGACGCAGGTGGAGACCGGCTCGGCCATCACCTGGAAATATCCGAGTTGCATCCTGCGTGGCGACGATTCCCAAGGCGAATTCTATTCGATCGCCGTGTCGAACGGCTACCAGCAGGTCGATAGCGGCACCAAGATGATCCATCTCGGCAAGAACACGTCGAGCCGCATCATCTCCAAGGGCATCGCCGCCGGCTTCTCGCAGAACACCTATCGCGGCCAGGTCTCGGCGCATCGCAAAGCGACCAACGCCCGCAATTTCACCAACTGCGACTCGCTGCTGATCGGCGACCAGTGCGGCGCGCACACCGTGCCTTACATGGAAGCCAAGAATTCGACGGCGCAGTTCGAGCACGAGGCGACGACGTCGAAGATTTCCGAGGACCAGAAATTCTACGTCATGCAGCGCGGCATCCCGGAAGAGGAAGCGATCGCGCTGATCGTCAACGGCTTCGTCAAGGATGTCATCCAGCAACTGCCGATGGAATTCGCCGTCGAGGCGCAGAAGCTGATCGGCATCTCGCTTGAGGGCTCGGTCGGCTGACCGGATATATATTCAGGAAACGAAAAAATGCTTGAAATCAGAAACCTGCATGCCCGCATCGTCGATGACGGCACCGAAATCATCCGCGGCTTGAACCTGACGGTGCAAGCCGGCGAGGTCGCCGCGATCATGGGGCCGAACGGCTCGGGCAAATCGACGCTGTCCTACATCCTCGCCGGCCGCGAGGACTATGAAGTGACCGAAGGCGACATCCTCTACAACGGCCAGTCGATCCTCGAAATGGATCCGGCCGAGCGCGCAACGTCAGGCATTTTCCTCGCCTTCCAGTATCCGATGGAGATACCGGGCGTCGCGACCATGGAATTCCTGAAAGTGGCGATGAACGAGCAGCGCAAGGCGCGTGGCGAGGAGCCGCTGAAGATCCCGGAATTTTTGAAGCGGGTGAAGGAAGCCGCCGCCTCGCTCAGCATGGACATGGCGATGCTCAAGCGGCCGCTCAATGTCGGCTTCTCCGGCGGCGAGAAGAAGCGCGCCGAGATCCTGCAGATGAAGCTGCTGGAGCCGAAATTGTGCGTGCTCGACGAGACCGATTCCGGCCTCGACATCGATGCGCTGAAGATCGTGTCCGACGGCGTCAACGCGCTGCGGGCGCCGGACCGGGCGTTCCTGGTCATCACCCATTACCAGCGCCTGCTTGAGCACATCGTGCCCGACACCGTGCACGTGCTCTACAAGGGCCAGGTCATCAAGTCAGGCGACAAGTCGCTGGCGCTCGATTTGGAAGCCAATGGCTATGCCGGCGTGATCGGCGAAGCAGCGTGAGATGCCAGAGGGCAAGGTCAAACTAATGAATATGCACGCACAGCCCCAGCGGACACCGGCCGAAACAGCGTTGATCGACGCGTTCGGCGACCGATTGTCGCTGCTGCCGGGCGACGGCGCGGTGATGCTGAAGCGCGACGACGCCATCGAGACGATCAAGCACGGCCTGCCGACGCGGCGCGTCGAATCCTGGCACTATACCGACCTGCGCCGGTTGCTGAATACCGTGCCGGACTTCGACCCGGCCGCCATGGCTAAAGCCATCGCACCGATCGTCGAGGGTTCTGCCGTGGTGTCGATCCTGAACGGCAAGTCCGACGCGAAGGTGCCTGTCCTCGAAGGCGTCACCTTCCAGCGCCTTTCGGAAAAGCTGATCGACGGCAGCATCGCACCGGGGCTCGATCCCTATGGCAGCGACGACGCCATCGGCGCGCTGAACACGGCTTTCGTCGCCGATGGTTATTTCATCGATATTGCCGATGGGACGAAGCTGGAAAAGCCGATCGAACTGCAGAACCTGCAGGCCGGCGGCCAGACGCATGTGCGCCTGCCCGTGCGCGTCGGCGCCGGCGCCAAGGCCGTCATCGTCGAACGGCAGACGGGTGATGGCGCTGCCTTGAGCAGCTCGGTCAGTCAGATCGTGCTCAACGAGGGCGCCGAGGTAACGTGGCTGGTCGTCCAGGAGCAGCCGGAAACGGCGACGCATCTGGCGCAGTTCAAGGCCCATATCGGCAAGAATGCGAAACTGACGCTGTTCGTCATGAACGCCGGCGGCAAGCTCGTGCGCCAGGAGATCATGGTCAGGACGACTGGCGAAGGCGCCGATTTCAAGCTTCGCGGCATCAACCTGCTGGCCGGCGACACCCACACAGACGTGACCATGGTGCTCGACCACGCCGTGCCGCACACGACCTCTACGGAAGTGATCCGCAATGTGGTGACGGGCAAGGCGCGCGGTGTGTTCCAGGGCCGCATCAACGTCCATCAATATGCGCAGAAGACCAACGCCAAGATGGCCTGCAACACGCTGCTGCTGTCGGACGATGGCGAGTTCTCGACCAAGCCCGAGCTTGAAATCTTCGCCGACGATGTGATTTGCGGCCACGGCGCGACGGTTACCGAAATCGACCACGACCATCTGTTCTACCTGATGGCGCGCGGCGTCGACGAGAAAAGCGCGCGGGGGTTGCTCGTGAAGGCCTTCGTCGCGGAGGTGATCGAGGAACTGGACGACGAGGCGATTGTCGAGGCGCTGGAAGCACGGCTCGACGGCTGGTTCGTGGCACACGGGTGACCCTGATGAACGCTCCAGGCAAGATCGGAGATTTCTACGACGTCGAAGCGATCCGCCGCGATTTCCCGATCCTGTCGCGGGAAGTCTATGGCAAGCCGCTGGTCTATCTCGACAATGGCGCCTCGGCACAGAAGCCGCAGGCGGTGCTCGACGCCATCCAGCACGCCTATTCCCAGGAATATGCCAACGTCCATCGCGGCCTGCATTTCCTCTCCAATGCGGCGACCGACGCCTACGAAAAGGCCCGTGAGACGGTGCGCCGCTTCCTCAACGCGCCAAGCACCGACAACATCGTCTTCACCTCGAACACGACTTCGGCCATCAACACGGTCGCCTATGGCTATGGCATGCCCAACATCGGCGAGGGCGACGAGATCGTGCTGTCGATCATGGAGCACCATTCCAATATCGTGCCATGGCATTTCATCCGCGAGCGGCAGGGCGCGAAACTGGTCTGGGTGCCGGTCGACGATCTCGGCGTCTTCCACATCGAGGAATTCGAGAAGCGCCTGACCGACCGCACCAAGCTGATCGCCATCACGCAGATGTCGAATGCGCTGGGCACGGTGACGCCGATCAAGGAAATCGTGCGCATTGCGCATGCGCGTGGAATTCCCGTCCTTGTAGACGGCAGCCAGAGCGCCGTGCATATGCCGATCGATGTGCAGGATCTCGACTGCGACTTCTTCGTCTTCACCGGCCACAAGGTCTATGGCCCCTCGGGAATCGGCGTTCTCTACGGCAAGAAGGACATTCTCCAGGGCATGCGCCCCTTCATGGGCGGTGGCGAGATGATCGAGGAGGTGACGGAAGACATCGTCACCTACAACGAGCCGCCGCACCGTTTCGAAGCCGGCACGCCGCCGATCGTCCAGGCGATCGGGCTGGGTGCTGCATTGGACTATATGGAATCGGTCGGCCGCGAGCGCATCGCCGCGCATGAGGAAGATCTCAAGAATTACGCGCATGAGCGGCTGCGCGCCATTAATTCGCTGCGCATCTTCGGCGATGCGCCCGGCAAGGGCGCCATCATCTCGTTCGAGCTGCAAGGCATTCATGCGCATGACGTGTCGATGGTGATAGACAGGCAGGGCGTTGCAGTGCGCGCGGGCACGCATTGCGCCCAGCCGCTGTTGAAACGCTTCGGCGTAACCTCCACATGCAGGGCATCGTTCGGCATGTATAATACCAGGGCCGAAGTCGACGCTTTGGCCGAGGCGCTTGAAAAAGCGCGCAAATTCTTCGGATGATGATTTTTTTGGGTGACGACCATGGATGATGCAAGCATCGCTGCCGAGACCATTCCGGAAACAGCGCCCAATGCGCTGGTTTCGGGATCGGCCATTCCAGCCGACGAGCTGGCGCGGCTGACCGACGACATCGTTTCGGCGCTGAAGACCGTCTACGATCCGGAAATCCCAGCCGATATCTATGAACTCGGCCTGATCTACAAGATCGAAATCGAGGACGACCGGTCGGTCAAGATCGACATGACCCTGACCGCTCCCGGCTGCCCGGTCGCCGGCGAAATGCCCGGCTGGGTGGAGAATGCCGTCGGCGCCGTCGAAGGCGTGTCCGGCGTCGAGGTCAACATGACTTTCGACCCGCCATGGTCGGCCGACCGCATGTCGGAAGAGGCGCAGGTGGCGGTGGGTTGGTACTAGCGCGACAGAGGCTGGTGCACTTGCGCCAGGGATAAAACTTCACCATTTTAGGTGAGGAATCATTCGGCAGGCCTTGAACCTGCATGGAATGGAAGGAAAACGAATGGGACGCTTCGCCGTCATCACGATGACCGAAAAGGCCGCCGACCGGGTGCGCGAGATTGTCGCCACCCGCGACAGCGCGCACGGCATCCGCCTCGGCATCAAGAAGGGCGGCTGCGCCGGGATGGAATATACGGTCGATCTGGTGACCGAGCCCAACACCAAGGACGACCATATCGAGCGCGATGGCGCGCATGTCTATGTGGCGCCTGAGGCAGCGCTATTTCTGTTCGGCACCGAGATGGATTTCGAGCAGACGACGCTGCGCACCGGCTTCACATTCCGCAATCCGAATCAGAGTTCGGCCTGCGGTTGCGGCGAATCCGTCGAACTCAAGCCGGCCGACCTGAAGGCGCTGGCAGAAGCACGCGCCTCGGCCTGATCTTCCAGCCCCGTAAGCGGCAGGGGTGATCGCATATGACTGGCTTGCGCTCTACGAATACCCCCACCCTTAATCCCTCCCCACAAGGGGGAGGGAGACTTGGTAGGCG